>JALGTT010000400.1 GCA_029821235.1 Candidatus Hebobacteria bacterium
GCTCCGCGAACTCGTCCGGGAACTGGAGCCAGAGCCAGAGAGAGAAGGCGGCCCCGTAGTGATCCGGCCCCGGAAAACCGCCGTCCGGCCGCTGCCGGGAGGCCAGGTACCCGGCTATCCCCCTCGCCACCTGTTGGTAGCGTTCCCCCCGCGCCATAACATCACGCGAATTCGGGGCAGGGGATATCTCTCCTTCCTCTTCCCCGGAAATCGACGGACACCGCCTGTCCCGCCCTTCCCACAACCGGTTTTCGGCCGCAGGAGCGCTCTGCACGGAGGAGAAGAGAGGCCGCACCTACATATGGAGGGAGCACCCTCATGTCCATCTCCCGATGGTTCGAAGCCTGTGGCGAAGTGCTGGATAGAATCCGCGACACCCAGTCGGAGGCGAACGAGCCTATCCACCGCGCCGGCGGACTGCTGATGATGACCCCGCTCCGCTTCTCGTTGAGCGTAGAGACCCGCGCCGCGCCGCGTCGGCGGGAACTGGTGGCGCGGCGCCAGGAGGAGTTTCGACAATCCACCGAGGAGGGGGCGGTGAGCCTGGCCCTGGAGCGCAGCGCGCTGGCGCCCGGGGATGTGCTGATCGTCAACAGCGTTTCCGGCAAGACGGCCACGGTGGTGCAGGTGGCCCTCTCGTGGTAATAGATAACTGCGGAGTGGTGGGCGACGCCATCGTCGAGATAGAGGGCATGGACGCCAAGGTGGCGCCCACCTCCGGGGTGACCTTCTGCTACATCATCTGGGCCCTCACCTGTGAGGCGGTTGACCAGATGCTGGCGCGGGGGCTGAAGCCGCATGTCTACCAATCCATCAACCGTCCCGGCGGCGAGGAGTTCAACGCCCGCGCCGAGGCCGAGTACGAGAAGACAGGGGTATAGCGCATGAGCCGGTGGACCGACGGCTATCTGGACATGCTGCGCGCGCGGCTGGCGGAGGTGAAAGAGGACGAACGCGCGGCGATGGAGCGGGCCGCGGAGGCGCTGGCGGACACGCTGGCCGGCGAGGGGCTGATCTACGTCTTCGGGACCGGGCACAGCACCGCGCTGATGGTGGACGTCTTCTACCGGGCGGGCGGGCTGGTGCCGATATGTCCCATCTTCGACGAACGGGTGCTGCTCCACCACGTGCCGGTAACCGAAACCACAGAATGGGAGCGAAGAGAAGGATGGGCGGCGGAGGCATTCCAGCGGTCCGGCGCGCGCGCGGGTGACGCCCTCATCATCATCTCCACCAGCGGCCGCAACGCCGCGCCGGTGGAGATGGCGCTGGCGGCGAAGGAGGCGGGGGTGACGGTGATCGCGCTCACCGGCCGGCGCTACGCGGACAGCCTGCCCTCCCGGCACTCCTCGGGCAGGCGGCTCCACGAGGCGGCCGACTTCGTGCTCGACAGCCACGCCGACCCCGGCGACGCGGTGGTGGAGGTGCCGGGATTGCCGCAGAAGGTGGCCCCCATGTCCACCGCGGTGGGTTCCGCGATGCTCCAGGCGGTGGTGCTGCAGACGGTGGTGAACCTGCTGGAGCGCGGCATCACGCCTCCCGTGTACATGAGCGCCAACTACCCCGGAGGAGACGAACACAATCGGGCCGTGCTGGCTCGCTACCGCGGCCGTCTGCGTTTCCTGTAGCATCCGGCCCGCGGCCGCCTGACAGAGCAAAGGGCTGCGCCATGGCAGAACAGAAGGCAACAATCTACATCGCACCACTATTCTGCGTCGGCCCCGAGGAGGGGGATCAGCGCACGCTTTCCGGGCGCGCCTTCGCGCTGATCGGGAAGCACCTCTCCGCCTGCCGCGCCGACGGCCGCTACGCGATCGCGTTCCCCGACCAAGAGCACCTGGGCGACTACCTCCGCCTGCGCAGCGACGAGAGGCCGTTCGTGCGCGAACTGGTGGAGGAGGGCCGGCTGGACGCCTCTTCCGCCTACTATCAGGTCTCGCACCCGGCCGCCGGTGGGGAGGCCCTCCTTCGCAATCTGGTGCGGGGCCTGACCGCAAACCATCGCACCGTCCAGTTGAAGCCCAGCGCCTGTCTGGTGGCGGATGGGGGGCAGTTCGGCCTTCAGTTTCCCCAACTCCTCGCCCGGCTGGGCCCCGGATGGGAGCACGGTCATCCTCAAGCTGTCGCCGCCCGGCGAGTGGCCGGAGAACTTGGACCAACTGGTCTCCTGGGCGGCCCAGGGGTTCAGCGAGCAGACGCGCCTGGGAGTGAATTGGGAACTGGCCCTGGTGAACGCCGGGGAGGGGCCGCCGGAATGGCTGGTGGGCAGCGCACAGGGGTTGGCCCAACTCACCCCCGCGGTTGGGCTCGGCACCCCCGGGCGGTACTTGAGCACGGCGGCCCCGGAGGCCCACCTGTTGCGCGCCTCCTTGCCCTGCCTGGGGCGCGATCCAGGCGGGC
>JALGTT010000401.1 GCA_029821235.1 Candidatus Hebobacteria bacterium
GGGCACCGCGGTCTTCGCCCACCAACTCGCGCAGCACTACCGCGGGCGGCGCACCGTCTACGCGCTCCACGGCCCCTATCGGGAAACCCTCCCCGGCCCACCCTACTTCGTGGGTCTCACCGATCGCCTCTACCGGCTCGATTTCACGCGCCCCAACCTCCAGCCTATCGAGGACCGGTCAGAGCCCATCGTCGGCTTCGACGGCGGCATTCAACTCCTCTCCCTGGAGTTCTCGAACCCCACGCCCGGGAATGGAGACCTGGTGGAGTTCCGCGCCCGCTGGAGATTCGACCAGCCGCTGCCGGGAGCGCTGTTCGCGTTGGAATTGACTCCGGAGGCCGCGGCCGAGAGGGAGCGTTCCCGGCTCAGGGCCAAGGGCGAGTTCGTACAGGGTTTCCCCGTGCTCTACGGACAATGGGGCCTGCCCGCCTCACCCCCTGGCACCGCCTACGAGCAGAGGGGAGTGCTCGTCATCCCGACCAATGCACCGCCGGGCCGCTACCGCGTGAGGGTGGGCTTCGCTCAGGCCTACCCGCCGCACTACCAGGACTGGCAGGAAGTGGATGGCGTCACCATTGAACTCCGTCCACCCCTGCGACCACTCCCCGCCAACGGCCCGTGAACATCCCTGCGGCCGCGGTGAGAGATTCCGCGCGGGCGGCCGCGGAGGCCGAATCTTGACAAGCCACCTGTGTTTGCTAGACTAACCTCCGGGTAGGAAGCGGGAATAGCTCAGTTGGTAGAGCAACAGCTTCCCAAGCTGTGGGTCGCGGGTTCGAATCCCGTTTCCCGCTCCACTCACCTCCTGGCGGCGTAGCCAAGTGGTAAGGCAGAGGTCTGCAAAACCTTTATTCGCCGGTTCGACTCCGGCCGCCGCCTCCATGTGATTGGCGCAACTGACGGACAGGCGCACCAGGTCTGAAACATGCCGCGCCACCACCTTCCAGGCGATCACTGACGGTTCGGAAGCGACCTCCACCAACCCGTCCCGCCCATCATGGTATTGACAGCTGCCCCCAAAATGAGGACAATTGCCCCCAGAATGGGGGCAGGCGATGGTCGAAGCTTTGTTGCCCAAGGTAAGACGGGACATACTTGCGCTGCTCTTCGGGAGGCCCGACGAGTCGTTTTACCAGCGCGAGATTGTGCGGGCGACGGAGGGCGGCAAAGGTGCGGTCGAGCGAGAGCTGCGGGCCCTTACAAAGGCCGGCATCCTGGTTCGAGAAGACCGGGGCAATCTCACTTACTACCGGGCAAACCGCGACTGCCCGATCTTCCCCGAACTTCGGGGGCTGATGCTCAAGACGGCCGGCCTTGCAGACGTGTTGCGCGAGGCCCTGGATGGCATACCGGGAATCGACCTCGCATTCGTGTTCGGCAGCATGGCCAAGGGCACTGCTGATGCGAAGAGCGACGTGGACTTGTTCATCGTCGGCGACGCGCCATTTGACAAGATCTCCGCCGCGCTGAGCTCCGCCGAAAAGAAACTGCAACGGGACGTTACTCCGACCGTGTACTCATCGCAGGAACTCAGTCAGAAGCCCAACATCCCGATGAAGTCATCGCAGAGGATGCCGCTCGGGGGGCAGTAGCGCCGCTCTTGGCGGTGATTGCCCGCGAGACCGCCGACGCGGGAGTGTCCGATCTGATGATGGGCGGTTGGAACATGCCTTTGCGGCCTGCCTAGCGGCGGCGCGGGCAGCGCTGGCCGCGTGCGGTTATCGCCTCCGCTCCAGCGCTCACCACTACCTCGCTATTGACTCACTGGAGCACACAATCTCTCTTCCGAGAACCACGATAGACCAACTCCAGAGATTCCGCAGAATGCGCTCCCGAGCGATGTACGATCAAGTTGGTATCGCCTCTCACGAGGACGCACGAGCCGCGCTCGCGCTCGCCCGACCCACGCAGGACCCTGCCTCCTCCAAGCCGAACCAATCCCTCCATGAAGGCGTGGTTTCTCACCGGTCCCGGACAGCTCGCACGCCGCGAGATACCAGATCCCCGGCCGGCCCCGCAGGAGGCCGTGGTGCGGGTGCGCGCGGTGGGGATCTGCGGCTCTGACGTGGAGGCATTCACCGGCAAACATCCCCTGCCCAACTACCCCAGGCTCCCCGGCCACGAGTTCTCCGGTGAGGTGGCCGTGGTGGGCGCCGGATGGGAGGGGCCGCCGGTGGGAGCCCGGGTGGCGGTTGACCCCGCGCTCTCATGCGGCGAGTGCTACGCCTGTCGGCGCGGCCGGCACAATTGCTGCTCCTCGGTGTCCATCGCGGGTGTGCACCGGCCGGGCGCGCTGACGGAGTATGTGGTCTGTCGGCCGCAGCAGCTCTTTCCCATTCCCGATGACATGACCTTCGAGACCGCCGCGATGGTGGAGACGCTGAGCATCGGCGCGCAGGCCGTGCGGCGCGGG
>JALGTT010000402.1 GCA_029821235.1 Candidatus Hebobacteria bacterium
CGAGCAGCGCCAGCGCCGCCCCGAACTTCGCGGTGCGAATCAAGCCGGGGCCTTTCGCAGGAGCGGGAATCCCAGCGCCTCCCTTTGGGCGAGATAGGCGCGCGCCACCTGCCTGGCGAGGTTGCGCACCCGGCCGATGTAGGTGGCCCGTTCCCGCACGCTCAGCGCGCCCCGCGCGTCGAGGATGTTGAAGGCATGAGAGCACTTGAGGGTCATCTCGTAGGCGGGGATGATGCAGCTCCGGGTGAGCACCGGCGGCGGGGTCTCTTCGTCTCCGGCCGGCCGGCTGCGTTCCACCAGATGCTTCGCCTCCGCCTCGCACATATCGAAGGTCTGCCTGACCATCTCGATGTCGGCCGCCTCGTAGTTGTAGCGCGACCACTCCGCCTCCGCCATCTGGTACAGTTCCCCGTAGGTGACGCCGTCGCCGCCCCAGCGGATGTCCTTGAAATGGTCCACCCCCTGCACCGTCATCGCGATCCGCTCCAGCCCATAGGTGAGTTCCACCGAGATGGGGGCGAGTTCGATGCCCCCGGCCTGCTGGAAATAGGTGAACTGGGTGATCTCCAGCCCGTCCAGCCAAACCTGCCACCCGACCCCGGAGGCCCCCAGCGTGGGCGCCTCCCAGTCGTCCTCCATGAACCTGATGTCGTGTTCCTCCGCGCGGAACCCCAACTCGGCCAGGCTCTCCAGATACAACTGCTGCACATCCTCGGGGGAGGGTTTGAGGATCACCTGGTACTGGAAGTGGCGGTAGAAGCGGTAGGGGTTCTCGCCATAGCGGCCGTCGTCGGCCCGGCGGGAGGGCTGCACATAACCCACCCGCCACGGCTCCGGCCCCAGCACCCGCAGGAAAGTGGCCGGACACATGGTGCCCGCGCCCACCTCCACGTCATAGGGCTGCTCGATGACACAGCCGCGCTCGGCCCAGAAGCGGGACAGCGCGATCATGATCTCCTGGAACGTCACCGCGCTATCCTGCCTCTTCCACTTCCTCGGCCTGTTGGGCCGCTTGCTCCGGCTCTGGCTCGCCGGTGACGAGTTCCACGGTCAACTGCTTCAGCAGGGTGGACACCAGCGCCCCCGCCACCGCGCCCCCGACGCCCTTGGGCAGGGGCAGCTCGCGCACGGTGCGGCCTCCGAGTTTCACCCGCAGCCCCTTGAGGCGTCCCTCGCGGGCGAGCGCCATCGCCTTGCCCACCAACTCCCCGCTGGACTCGGCCCGCTCGCGCTCCGCCCTCATTCGCTCGATCGCCGCCAGCGCCCGCAGCAAGTCCCCCTGCGCCTCATCCAACCCGGCGAGGGCCTCGCTGTAGGAGGCGTCAATCCGCTTCCTTATCTCGTCCACCAGCGCCATGTCGTAGTTTGCCATCACGCCACCTCTTCCTTGGCTGCGTGGGATTATAGCACAGGGCTTGACGGTGGGCAAAGAAGCGGCGAAGCCCCTTTGTAGATCGGGGCAGTCCCTTGGGCTCCGTAGCCTTGTGCGAAGGAGCCTTGGCGAAGGCGGATAGGCAGGGGGCTCCGGGCCGCGCGCAGGGTGGCGCAGATTCTCAATCTGCGGCCGTCCGCGAAAGTCTGTCATCCCGAGCACGAGCGCCAGAGGCGCTCGGCCGTAGGATTGCGAGGAATCCATTCGGCGACGCATGCGGAGCGCGTCGCCATCAACTCGGCGCACGCCGACATACTTGCCCTGCAAGTGCCTGTGCTATACGTCGGCCAATCCTACGCCCAATACGCCTCCGGCATCGGCTCCACGATACACATGTCCTTGAGGAAGGCGACCGCGCGCTGGAAACCCTCGTCCATGGACATCAGCGCGTCCTCGTGCTCGATGCTGAGGCGCTGTGCCCCCAGCCCACCGTGCGGAACAGCCACGACCGGTTGGGCATGTCGAGGAACGACTTGGTATCCAGCACCCCGTTGCGGGCGGTGTTGTAGGGGTCTATCTTCACATCCTTGGCGTGCACGTGGTAGATCGCCTCCCCCAACTCCTGGATGGCGACCACCGGGTCTATCCCCTGCCAGAACAGGTGGCTGGGGTCGAAGTTCGCGCCGATGGCGGGGCCGCACGCCTCCCGCAGCCGCAGCAAGGTCTCCGGGTTGTAGACGCAGAAGCCGGGGTGCATCTCGAAACAGAACTTCTTGATCCCGTGCTTCTCCGCGTAGGCGACCTCTTTCGCCCAGTAGGGGATGAGTTTCTCCTCCCACTGCCACTTCAGGATCTCCTGGTAGTCGGGCGGCCAGGCGCAGGTCACCCAGTTGGGCCACTGCGAGCCGTCGCTGTCGCCCGGGCAGCCCGAGAAGCCGATCACCCGCTCCACGCCCAGTTCCGCCGCGAGGCGCACCGCGTTCCTCCACTCTCGGTGGTACCTGCGGGCCACGCTCTGCTTGGGGTGCACCGGGTTGCCGTGGCAGCTCAGCGCGGAGATGGTCAGGCCCCGCTTCTCCACCGCCCTCAGAAAACGCCTGCGCTTGGCGGGGTCCTTCAGCAGCGCGGCCGCGTCGCAGTGGGCGTTCCCGGGATATCCCCCCACACCGATCTCCACCGCCTCACAGCCCGCCTCGGCCACGTGGTCCAGCATCTTCTCGAATGGCATGTCGGAGAACAGCACCGTCAAGACCCCAACCTTCATCTCAGCCTCCTTCGCTCGCGGTCTCTCTCAAAACCTTGTCCGCGCGGGCCGCTCTTCCTCCCCGCGGGAAGCCACCTTCGCCCTCGGCCGTGGAGGCGGCTAATAGACCACCTTGGTCCACTGCCGGGACTTGTGGCTGGCGAGGATCGCCTCCACCACCGCCGCCGCCCGGTGGCCGTCCTCGAATGTGGGGAAGTCCGCCTTCGGGTCCTCGCCCGACACCTTGCGATACACATTCAGCATCAGGTTCTTGAACCCGTCCGGGTATCCCTCCGGGTGGCCTCCCGGGTAGTGGGCATAGGGCCGCGCCGCCTCCTCCAGCAGGGAGGGATCGCGCGCCATGATTTCGTTGGCCCTCTCCCGGTGCCCCACCCACAATTCGTTGGGCTCCTCCTGGTTCCAGGCGATGGCGCACTTGGAGCCGTCTATCTCGAAGCAGTGGTAGTTCTTTCGCCCGGCCGACACCTGGGACACGTTGAACACCCCCGTTGTCCAGCCCGAACAGGACGTTGGCGTAGTCCTCCACGGTGATGGGCACCTCCTCGTAGTCCTCGGGCTTCAGCAACTTGCCCGCGAACGCCTCCACGCTCGCCTTGGGGCGTTTCCTCACCTTGTGGGTGGTGACCAGGTCGGCCATCACCTCGGTGATGGTGAGGCCGCTGATGTACTGCACCAGATCGCAGAAATGTGAACCGATATCGGCC
>JALGTT010000039.1 GCA_029821235.1 Candidatus Hebobacteria bacterium
AAAGGTGCGAAACGCCGCGACGGTAGTTCCATAGTCAGGAGAATGTGAGATGACGGCGGAGCAACCCGAGCAGGAAGAGGTGCTGAAGGACAAGAGGCCGCATGTGCTGATCGTTGATGACGAGCCGTCCGCGCGCGCGCTGATGAGGGCGGCAGTGGAAGCGCTTCCATTTTCCTGCCGCATCTCGGAGGCGGCGGACAGCGACACTGCGCTGCGGATCTCCGCCTCCGCCCGTCCCGACGTAGTGCTTCTCGACATCGTGCTGCCCGACTCCAAGGGCTCCGGCGTGGTGGTGTGCAAGGAACTCTGCCAGGACCTGCGCACCCGGGTCGTCATCGTCAGTGGACAGCCACCCGGGCCCATGATCGACATGTGCCTCAAGGCCGGCGCGGCCGAATACGTCAAGAAGCCTTTCTCTGTCTCCGACCTTCAGGAGAAACTCAGACACTACTTGCAGGACTGAGCCGTCTGACGCCCCGGCGATCGCCTTCGATAGTTCGTAATGGTCCCCCGGGGGATATTGACGCGTGCCTATCGTAGGCGCGGCACCCGATGTTTGGACTGACCCTCGCAGGAGAACGCAGGATCCCCTCAGAAGTACGCGGTAATTCCGACTACTGCGGTCCCAGAACATGACTGACGATGTTGTCGCCGATTTGCTGATCATCGGATCGGGCGCGGGCGGCTGCGCCTGTGCGCTGGAGGCGGCCAAACGCGGCCTCCAGGTAATCCTTATCGCCAATGCCGCGGACCCCGCCGATTCCAACACCGACCACGCGCAGGGGGGCATCGTAGCGCGCCCGCCGGGGGACACCGCAGACGCATTCCGACATCCTGGCGGCCGGCGACGGGTTGTGTGACGAACGCGCGGTCCGCCTGTTGGCCGAGAGGGTGCCGGAGATAATCGAGGAGTTCCTGGTCGGGGAACTGAACGTGAGCTTCTCCCGCACCGCTGAGGGAGAGCTGGACTACACCCAGGAGGCGGCCCATTCCTGTCGGCGGATCGCGCACGCGGACGACGCCACCGGACACGCCATCTCTGTCAAACTCCTCGCCGCGGTGCGGAACGAACAGAGGATCCAGTTGCTGCCAGGGCACACCGCGGTGGACTTGATCACCGTGCCCCACCACTCCACCGACCCCACCGCCATCTACCGAGGCGTGGAGTGCCTCGGAGCCTATGTACTCGACCAGCAGACCGGAGCCGTACACCGGTTCTTCGCTGCCCACACGGTGCTGGCGACGGGGGGAGTCGGCCAGTTGTATCTGCACACCACGAATCCCTGGGTGGCGAGGGGCGACGGGCTGGCGATGGCCCACCGGGCGGGCGCGGACATCATCAACGCGGAGTACGTGCAGTTCCACCCCACCGCCTTCTATCACCGGGAGGCCGACCGGTTCCTGATCTCGGAGTCGGTCCGCGGTGAGGGCGCCGTGCTTCGGACGAGAGACGGCAGGGATTTCATGAAGGACTACCACCCCCAGGGTTCGTTGGCCCCTCGGGATGTGGTGGCGCGCGCGATCCATGAGGAGATGCTGAAACTGGGCGACGAATACGTGGTGCTGGACCTGTCGCCCCTCTCCGTGGACCCGAAGGTGAGGTTTCCCACCATCTATGAGACCTGTCTCAGCTATGGGGTGGACATCACCCAACAGCCCATTCCGGTGGTGCCCGCAGCCCATTACTTCTGCGGCGGAGTGAAGGTGGACACCTGGGGACGCACCAACATCAGGCGCCTGCACGCGGTGGGAGAGGTGAGCTGCACGGGCGTGCATGGGGCCAACCGTCTTGCCTCCACCTCCCTGCTGGAGGCGATTCTCTGGGGACGCCGCGCGGCCGAGCACGCGGCCGGTCACGACGCGCGCTTGGACGCCAAGTACAAGGACAGAATCGCGCTCTGGCGGGACAAGGGTCTGACCGAGGACATCGATCCGCTTCTGATCATCCAGGACTGGATGATGATCAAGAGCACGATGTGGAATTACGCGGGAATCACGCGAACCACAAAGCGTCTGGACCGGGCGGTCGCCGACCTCAGCTACCTGGCTCACCGCGTGGAGCAGTTCTACCGGGAGACCAAGCTGGCGGATTCTCTCATCGGCCTGCGCAACGGCATCGCCGCCGCGCAGATCATCGCCGAGGCCGCGCGCCGCAACAGGCAGAGCCGCGGCTGCCACCATCGGGTGGACTAGCGGCCGCGGAAAGGGCCGTTGACGCCGGCCCGCCCGCTACTCGCCCTCTGACGGCCACGCCATCCCGCCGGCCATCCTCTCGATCAACGCCACCAATGTGCGGGTGGCCGCGCCGGTCGCTCCCTCCACCTGGTGGGGCTCGTCCTTCTCGGTCCAGGCGGTCCCGGCTATGTCAATGTGGGCCCACGATACATCCCCCACGAATTCCCTCAGGAACCAGCCTGCGGTGATCACGCCCGCCGCCCGGCCACCGATGTTCCTGAGGTCCGCAATCTGGCTGTCAAGTTGTTTCCGATACTCCGGGAAGAGCGGCAGATGCCACATCCTCTCGCCTGCCTGATCCGCCGCGTCCAGCACCGCCTCCACTAGGTTGTTATCATTGCCCATCACTCCTGAGGCGACGTGACCGAGTGCTACCACACACGCCCCGGTGAGGGTGGCCACGTCCACGAGATGGGTGGCCCCCAGGTGAATGCCGTAGGCGAGGGCGTCGGCGAGCACCAGCCGCCCCTCCGCGTCGGTGTTGACGATCTCGATGGACTTGCCGTTGAACGCCTTGACTACATCCCCCGGCCGGTAGGAGTGGCCGCTGGGCAAGTTCTCCGTGGCCGGAAGAAGGGCCATCACATCACAGTCCAGATTCATCTCCGCTATCGCGCGCATCGCCCCCAGCACCGCGGCCGCCCCCGCCATGTCGCGCTTCATCATGTGCATGTCGTCCGCCCGCTTCAGCGAAAGGCCCCCCGAGTCGAAGGTTATCCCCTTGCCCACCAGGGCCACCCGCGGCCGGGGGCCCTTCTCCCCGCGGGTGAGCACGATCAGTCGCGGCGGTTCGTCACTTCCCTGGGCCACCGCCAGAAATGCCCCCATCCCCAATTCTTCGATCTCTTCCGGCCCCATCACCCGGCAATCGAGCCCCGCTCCTTCGGCCATCTTGGCGGCCTCCTCGGCCAGCCGCGTGGGGGTCATGTCGTTCGCCGGAAGGTTGCACAACCGGCGGGCATAGTTGGTGGCCTGCCCGACCACCTGCGCGGCGCGGACCGCCGCCTCGCTGAAGCCGAGGTACTCCTTCCGAATGCCCAGCAAACACAGTTCCTCCAGTTCCTCCGGATGCTCCTGCTTGCCCTTGCGCTCTGCCCCCCGATAGAGTCCCACATAGGTGCCCTCTACCGCCGCGCGAACCCCCCGTTCGCCCCGGGGCCCGCCGGGCGCGACCTCGTGCAGAGTGGTGCCCACGCGGCGACAGCCGATGTTGCGCAACCTCCGCGCGGCCATTCCCATGGCCCGGCGGACGGTGAAGGAGTCGTTTCCTGCGGATTTCCCGAGCCCCACCACAGCCACTCGCGCCGCCGGGAGCCGGCCCTGGGTGTGCACCAAAGTGAGTTCGTCGGCCTTCCCGCGTATCTCGCCGCTCTTCACCAGTTCGGCGAGCAGGCCGCCCAGGAGCCGATCGGCGCGCGCGGCCGCGCCCTCCAGGGAAGCTCCCTCGTTCACGCTCACCACCACGGCATCGCCGATATAACTCTCCAGCGATTCGGTCGAAACTCGGATCTCCACAATCCTGCTCCCTTCCTCCGCGCGCGTTGCCGGCCTCGCGGAGAACGCCCTGCGGACGACAATTGCGCCGCCTGCTAGCCAGCGCCGCCGGTTTCCGGTATAATCAGCTATCCGCTCGCTGGGTTTTTCTCCGGCGACGGAAATGAAACCCCAGCACCGGCCACGTGTCTAATCTCTCGGTTGGCCGGAGCGTTCCAGCCACATCGTCCGGCTGGAACGGTGGCACGAGTTAGGGTACTGTGGCGAAGGGTAGACCCCTGCCAGGCAAGTGCACATTGAGGAGGACGGCCGCATGATCCAGGCCTCGGGGGACCCGCTTGCAGAGATGCTGGTCCAGGCGGGAGTGATCACCCGCGAACAGTTGGAGAGCGCGCTGGCTGCTCGCACCAACGGCGCAGAGAGACTCAACGACACGCTGGTGCGTCTGGGAATGGCCCGGGAGGAGGACATCTTCCGGGTGGTGGCCCAGCGGCTCGGCCTCGAGTACCTGCCCCAGATCGAGCGGGACATCAGCCCCGCGCTCCTCGCTCTGGTGCCGGGCGAGTTCGCCATGCGCCACCAAGTGCTGCCCATCGCAGAGGAAGACCACTGCCTGGTGGTGGCGACCGCGGATCCCTTCAACATCAGCGTGCTCGACGACCTGAGGCTGCTCACCGGACGCGAGGTGAGAGCGGTGGTGAGCAATCCCAGGCGCATCTCCGAGGCGATCGAGCAGTGCTATATGGAGAAGATGTTCCGCGACATTGACGACATGCGCAAGGAGGAAGTCGCGGAAGAGGACCTGGAGATCGCCGACCTCCAGAAGATGGCCCGGGAGGCACTGGTCATCAAACTGGTCAACCTCATCCTCCACCAGGCGATCCAGGAACGGGCCTCGGACATTCACATCGAACCCATGGAGAAGGAACTGCGGGTGCGGTATCGGGTGGACGGCGTGCTCCACGATGCCTCCTCCCCTCCCCGCCACCTGCATCCGGCAATCATCTCCCGAATCAAGATCCTCGCGGACATGGACATCGCGGAACGCCGTCTCCCGCAGGACGGCCGCGTCCGCATCAAACTGGGCACGCGCATGATTGACCTCCGGGTGTCCACCATCCCCACGCTCTACGGAGAGAGCGTGGTAATCCGCCTTCTGGATCGGAGCGCGGGGATGATTCCCCTCCCCGAGTTGGGCATGGCCGGGGACACCTACCAGGAGTTCCTGCGGTTGATCACCAGGCCGCATGGCATCATCCTCGCCACCGGCCCCACCGGCTCCGGCAAGAGCACCACCCTCCATGCCGCGCTGCACGTGGTGTACTCGGCGGAGAAGAAGGTGATCACTATCGAGGATCCGGTGGAGTACGAGTTGCCCGGCAGCAATCAGATCAACGTGCGCCCGGAGATCGGCCTCACTTTCGCCTCCGGTCTTCGCCACATCGTGCGCCAGGACCCGGATATCATCATGGTGGGTGAGATCCGCGACCGGGAGACCGCGGAGATCGCCATTCACGCCGCCCTCACCGGCCACCTGGTGTTCAGCACCGTGCACACCAACGACGCCGCGGGGGCCATCACGCGGCTCCAGGACATGGGCATCGAGCCCTACCTGGTCGCCTCCTCCCTCATCGGGGTGATCGCCCAGCGACTGGTTCGCACGCTCTGTCCTCACTGCAAGGAGGCCTTCGACCCCACCGAGGAGGACCTCAGGGAGATTGACGTCGCCCCGGAAGAGGCGCGGGATCTGAAACTCTATCGGGCGGTGGGCTGTGACCTCTGTCTCCGCGGCTATCTGGGCCGCACCGGCATCTTCGAGTTGCTCCCGGTGGACGACGAGGTGCGGCGCCTCACCATTGACAAGGCCTCCGCCGCTGACATCAAGCAGCACGCGGTGTCACAGGGCATGCGCACTCTCCTCGCCGACGGCCGGTTGAAGGTGATCGAGGGGCTGACCACGATAGAGGAACTGGTGCGGGTCTGCCAGAGGGATGAGATCTGACCATGGCCCGGTTCCGCTACACTGCTCTGGACCGCAGCGGCAAGACCGTTACCGGCGAAATCGCCGCCGAAGACCCGGACGAGGTAAGGCGTCGTCTCCGCGAGATGGGCTATTTCCCCTCCGAGATCGGGGAGGCGGCACAGGCGAGCTTCGCCCCGGCCAGGAAGATGTCGGGAGGCCGGGGCATCAGCCCCACCGACATCGTGGTCTTCACCCGACAGCTGGCCGACATGACCGCGGCGAGGCTGCCCATCTTCCGCAGCCTCTCGGTGCTGGTCGAGCAGGCGGATCGGGCGGGCCTGCGGGACATGGTGGACGCCGTCCGCCGAGATGTGCAGGAGGGTCTTCCCCTCTCCGAGGCGCTGAGAAAGCACCCGCGCCACTTCTCCGACCTGTACGTGAACATGGTCCACGCGGGGGAGACCAGCGGCCACCTGGATGCGGTCCTGCTGCGCCTGGCGGAGTTCCTGGAGAAAGGCCTGCGCCGCCGCTCGCAGGTGATCTCCGCGCTGATGTACCCGGCGGTGTTGATCACGGTCGCCATCGGCGCGGTGGCCTTCATCATCGGCTATCTGATCCCGAAGTTGTCCACCCTGTTCGAGGAGATGGAACAGACCCTGCCGCTGGTGACCCGCATCCTGCTCGCGGTCGCCTCGGTGGTGGGGGCCACCTGGTGGGCGATTCTGGCGGTGGTGTTGGCGGCGGTGCTCTTCCTGCGCTGGTACGTACGCACGGAGGCGGGCAAAGAGTCCGTTGACCTGTGGCTGCTGAAGGCGCCCCTGCTGGGGACGGTGTGGCACAAGATGGCGGTCTCCCGCCTGGCGCGGACGCTGGGCACCATGCTCCACGGGGGCGTTCCCATCCTGGTGTCGCTGGAGATCAGCGGGAACGCGGTGGGCAACCGGATCCTGGGACGAGCGGTGGACGCGGTGAGGGAGGAAGTGCGGGAGGGGACGCGCCTCGCCTCCGCGTTGGAGGCGGCGGGCATCTTTCCTCCGCTGCTGATACACATGACCGCGGTGGGCGAGGAGACGGGACAACTTCCCGATATGATGATGCGGGTGGCGGAGAGCCTCGACTTCGAGGTTGACAGCGTGCTCGGCCGGCTCACCACTTTGCTGGAGCCCTTCATCATCATCGTGATGGGCGTCATCGTGGGCTTCATCGTGCTGGCCGTGCTGCTGCCCATCTTCCAGATCAACGCGACCATAGGCCGCTGAACGACGCCAGGGGAGCAGGCCTGTGCATGACAGGCCCCTTCCCGCCGGAATGGAGAGGTAACCGATGACAAGACGCGGTGTGAGAACAATGCGAACCGGGCTGTCGCAGGCGTGCGGTCGCGGCAAGGCCGGGTTCACCCTGGTGGAGTTGGTGGTGGTGATGAGCATCATCGTCATCCTGGCGGGGGCGGTGGTGCTGCACGTCACCCGGCGGGTGGAGGACGCCAAGCGCGCCCGCGCCCTTCAGGACATCAGCACCCTGGAGACCGCGCTCGACCTCTACGCGGCCGACAACGGCTCGCCCCCCACCACTCAGCAGGGACTACAGGCCCTGAGGAGCAAGCCGTCCTCTCCGCCGCAGCCGCATAACTGGAACGGCCCTTACCTGAAGAAGGCGGTCCCGAAGGACCCCTGGGGGAATGAGTACGTCTACCGCTGCCCCGGTCAGTTGAACCCGGACAGTTATGACATCATCTCCTATGCGCGGGACGGGCAGCCCGGGGGCACTGGACCGGACGAGGACCTGACGAACGCCGAGTAGTCGATCGCGCGGGAGAGTCGAGATGCTGTGCTCGCCCAGAGGCGAACGTAGTGACCGCGGCTTCACTCTCATCGAGTTGGTGGTGGTGATGAGCATCATTGCCATCGCCTTCTTCGCCGCGCGCCCAGCGTTCCAGGGGGCGCTGCAAAGCGCCGAGCGGCGCTCGGCGCTGAGGGGACTGGTCAACCTGCTGACCACCGCGCGCACCGAGGCGGTGGAAAGCGGAATCCTGGTGAGAGTGGTGTGTGACCCGGAGGAGGGGCTGCTGTGGGCGGAGGAGCAGGTCGAGCCGGAAATCGACCGGTCTCACTTCGAACCGCTGCGGGGGCAGGCCGGCAAGGGCCTCTACCTGCCGGAGGGTTTCTCGGTCACGCAACTGGAGATCGGCGGCATGGACGCGCAACAACTCACCAAGACGGAGATGTACTGCTACCCCGACGGCAGCACCGACGGCCTTCTGCTCGCAATCGAGGACACCCGTGGAAGAGAGGCGGTGATCGAGATGCTGCCGGCCACGGGAAAGGTGGTGCTGGGTGAGTAGGGCCGGTCTCCAACGCGGTTTCACCCTGGTCGAGGTGCTGATCGCCACCGTGATTATCGCCATCGGCCTCCTTGGGGCGCTCACGGCCTTCTCCATGGCATCCCGCGTCACCGCCGCTTCGGCCCACGACACTCTGGTTTCCGCGCTCGCGCAGCAGCGCCTGGCCGAAATTCGCGCCCTGGCGAAGACCGATGAACTCCCCAGCGGAACCACCACCGGCGATTTTGGCAAGGACTATCCGGGATACTCGTGGCGAATGGTGGTGGGCGATCCCGACGAGTTGCATATCCGGCGGGTGGATGTCACCATCTACGCGCCCCAAGCTGGGAAACAGCGTGCCACACGGTTCACGACAGAAGTATTCTAGCCGGCAGCGCGGTTTCACGCTGCTGGAGCTGGTGATCGCCATGGCCTGCGTAGGCCTGGTGGCGGGAGGGATCGCGCTCAGCATCACCACCTGTATCAAGGTTTGGAACCGAGCCGGCGAGAGCGCCGAACTCCAGCAGGAGGCGCGCGCCCTCCTGGAGATGATCTCGCGCGACCTGCGGTGCCTGTACCTCGGTCTGGACCAGAGAACCGGCTACCTGATGGAACTGGGGGACGTGCAGGTCAAGGGAGGCTCCAAGGTGGACGCGTTCGAGTTGTCCACTCATGGCTATGCTCCCGAGCGATTCGCACTGCTGCCGGATGATATCAGGGAGGAGTGGAATTTGACCCCTCGCCCGCCCCTGACCGACTATGTGGCGGTGAGATATCAGTGGGAGGAGGAAACCTCCGACCAGCCTGCGGGTCTATATCGAGTGGTGAGCGCGGTTCCTTTCTCCGGCGCGGCAGCCGAGGCCAGGGAGGAAGAGGAGACCGCATCGGACATCGCAGTCATCTCCCGGCAACTGATCTCCACCTCGGTATCCGGGTTGGAGTTGTCCTACTACGACGCGACGGATGAAGCGTGGACGGACACGTGGGACAGCACCGTAACCCCGGACCACGTTCTTTGGGCCGTGTGGGTGAAGTTGACGTTGAAGGATGCGCGCGGACGAAGGCATGTATTCAAGACGACGGTCCCGATTTCGGCATACTGATTCGCGCCGGCGGCCGCGGGGACTCTCGCGAGCCGGCCGCGCGCGCCGCGAGGCGGGTGTGGTGCTCATCCTCGCCATCTTCGCGGTGGCGCTGCTCACCACCCTGGCGGTGGGCATCACCACCGCGGTAAGGGCGGAACTGAAGGCGGCCCACGCCAGCCTGGAGCGCATGCAGGACCTGTTCCTCGCCCAGGCCGGGGTGGATGTCACGCGCGCCTTGCTGCTCTACGAGGACCAGACCTACGATGCGCTCGACGATCCGTGGGGACCGTATGCCGAGGAGACGTTGGACGCGCCTCAACCTCTGGGCGCCGGATACTACCGGGTGCGGGTGTATGACGCGTGCAGCCGCATCGACATCAATCACGCCGATCTCGACACCCTGCTGCGCATGACGGAGGATCCGGTTCTCGCCGAGGAGATCATCCGCTACTATCTCTCTCTTCCCTATCCATACCCTCCCCGGCAAGGAATCTTCCAGAGCCTCGGCGAATTGCTGCTGGTGGAGGGGATGACCCCCGATCTGTTCTTCGGCACCGAGGACCGCCTCGGCCTGGCGAACCTGGTGACGGTGGAGGCCATCTCCCCCAATACCAACGCGCGCGGGGAATGGCGCACGCTGATGAGAGACCTGTCGCTGGCCTCCGGCGAACTTCCCAATTTCGACAGTTGGTTCTCCCAGCACCACAGTGAGTTGCTCGAGATCGCTGACCTGGAGACATGGAGGCGGATCATATCGTACCGCGCGCCGGGCTCCTCCACGGGAACCTATGCCTCCCTCGCGCAACTGGCGGATGTGCTGGCATCCTACGGGGCGTTGGAGGCACTGGATTATCTCACGGTCACCCCGGATCAATACCTGCTAGGCCGCGTCAATGTGAACACCGCCTCGGAGGAGGTGCTTTCTCTGCTGCCGGGCAGTTCGCCGGCCATCGCCAAGGCCCTGGTCGAGAGAAGAGCGGAACAGCCGTTCATCTCCCTGGGTGACCTG
>JALGTT010000403.1 GCA_029821235.1 Candidatus Hebobacteria bacterium
GGGCCCTGTTCGCATCCAAGGGATGGAAGCGAGTCGTCGCCTTTCAGACCCGAAACCCGATCCACCGCGCCCACGAGTACCTCCAGAAGTGCGCGCTGGAGCTGTGCGACGGGCTGCTGATTCATCCCCTGATGGGCGAGACCAAGAAGGATGACATTCCGGCCGAGGTGCGAATGCGGTGCTATGAGGCGCTGATCGAGGGGTACTACCCGAAGGACCGCGTAGTGCTCTCGGTGTTCCCTGCGGCGATGCGGTACGCGGGCCCCCGGGAGGCGATCTTCCACGCGCTGCTTCGGAAGAACTATGGCTGCACCCACTTCATCGTAGGGCGGGACCACGCGGGAGTGGGCAACTACTACGGCACCTATGACGCGCAACTCATCTTCGGGGAGTTCGACCCGGACGACATCGCCATCACGCCTCTTTTCTTCGACCACGCGTTCTACTGTCGCAAGTGCGGCAACATGGCCAGCACCAAGACCTGCCCCCACGGCAAAGATGACCACGTCTTCTTCAGCGGCACCAAGGTGCGCGAGATGCTGGCGGCCGGCGAGTTGCCTCCCCCGGAGTTCACGCGGCCGGAGGTGGCCAAAGTGCTGGTGGAAAGTATGCACCAGGAGGCGAAAGCATGAACCGGCTGGTGGTGATCGGACTCGACTGTCTCACCCCCCAGTGGGCGCTCGAGGCGTGGCTGGATGAGATGCCCAATCTGAAGGCCCTGGTGGAGAAGGGGGTGGCCGGCCGGCTGCGCTCCACCATTCCCCCCATCACCGTGCCCGCGTGGACGGCGATGATGACCTCGCAGGACCCGGGGATGCTGGGGGTGTACGGCTTCCGCAACCGCGCCAGCTATGAGTACGATTCCCTGCAGGTGGCCAACGCGAGCGCCATCCAGGCCTCGACGGTCTGGAACATCCTCTCCCGTAACCGGCTGAGGTCCCTGGTGATGGGCGTCCCCCAGACCTATCCCCCCAAGCCGCTGAACGGGATCCTGGTCTCCGGGTTCATGACCCCGGGCAAGGAAGCCACCTTCACCTACCCGGAGGGGATAAAGGGACTGTTGGATCAGGCGGCCGGGGGCGAGTATGTGATAGATGTGAAGAACTTCCGCACCGAGGACAAGTCCGCCCTCCTGGACTCGGTGAAGGAGATGACGAAGGCTCGATTCCGGGCTTTTCGGGCTTTCTTGAAGGCCGACGAATTCGATTTCGCCATGATGGTGGAGATGGGGCCGGACCGGCTTCAGCATGGGTTCTGGCGGTTCTGCGATCCGACTCACCGGCTCTACGAGGCCGGCAATCCCTACGAAGACGTGCTCCACGACTACTACCTCGCGGTGGACGAGGAGATCGGCCGCACCGTCGAAGCGGCGGGGGAGCAGACCTCGGTGATGGTGGTCTCCGACCATGGCGCGCAGGCGATGGAAGGGGCCATCTGCATCAACGAATGGCTCCAGTCGCAGGGCTATCTGAAGCTGAAGGAGCAGCCGTCCGAGCCGGTGAGGCTGACCGCAGACATGATTGACTGGGAGCACTACTACGGGCGTCTCTTCCTCAACGTGGCCGGGCGGGAGCCGCAGGGGTGCATTGCAAAGGCGGACTACGAAGCCGTGCGCGAGGAGTTGAAGGCCGGGCTGGAGGCGCTGGGGGACGAGGAGGGCCGGCCCATCGGCACGCGCGTCTTCCGGCCGGAGGAGGTCTACCGCGAGGTCAAACGGATTCCCCCGGACATGATCGTCTACTTCGGCGACCTCCATTGGCGCTCCGCGGGCACGGTGGGCCAGGGCGGATGGCACCTTCGGGAAAATGACACCGGGCCGGATGATGCCAATCATCTGCCCGACGGCGTATTCGTCTGGAGCCCGGGCGGCGACCGGTCGCCGCGGCGGGCCGAGCGATACCAGATCTACGACATCGCCCCCTCCATCCTGACGTTCTTCGGATTCACACTGTGGTTCACCGGCTTGTCCGGCGCGGGAAAGAGCACGCTCGCCCAGCGGGTGCGGGAGATTCTGCTCGAGCGCGGCATGAAGGTCGAGGTGCTGGATGGAGATGTCGTCCGCCAGAATCTCAGCAAGGGCCTGGGCTTCTCGAAGGAGGACAGGGACACCAACATCCGGCGCATAGGGTTCGTGTGCAACTTGCTCACCCGCAACGATGTGGTGGCGATCGCGGCCGCCATTTCCCCCTACCGCGCCATCAGGGATGAGAACCGCAAACTGATCGGGCGGTTCGTGGAGGTCTACTGCAAGTGCGACCTGGACACCCTGAAGGAGCGAGACCCGAAGGGCCTGTACGAGAAGGCGCT
>JALGTT010000040.1 GCA_029821235.1 Candidatus Hebobacteria bacterium
CAGAGGGCCGCGGCCTTGCAGGGGCCATTACGCTATGCTATACTCATCGGTGGTTTGACGCTCTCTGTGCGGCCGATGATTGCGGTCGCCCGGAGATGCTGTGTATTTGCCGTGGGAGCCCGCTCCTGGCGGGAACGCACGGCGCGGAGCGCCGAAGAGTGGGAGTTGTCCCACTCTTCGCCGTTAGAGTGATAGCATAAAGGCAACGGCTACGACGGGAAGCGATGACCATGCAGCCCGATTTCGTGCAGGCATTGAGGGATATAGGCCGGGAAAAGGACATCCCGCTCGATACACTGAGCGAGATCATCGAAGCCGCGCTCGTCTCCGCCTACAAGAAGCACTACGGGGCAACCTGTGAGATCCACGTGGATATCGACTGGGACAGCGGGCAGGCGACGGTGTTCACGCGCAAACGGGTTCAGGAGCACGTGGAGAACCCGCACCTGGAGATGTCCCTCGCCGAGGCGCGCCGCCTCGACCCCACGGTGGAGGAGGGGGAATACCTGGATATCGAGGTCTCTCCGTCGGCCTTCGGCCGCATCGCCGCCCAGACGGCCAAGCAGGTGGTGGCGCAGCGGATCAGGGAGGCGGAGCGGGACATCATCTACAGCGAGTTCAGCAACCGGGACGGGGACATCGTCACCGGTGTGGTGCAGAGACGAGAGGCGCGCAGCGGGACGGTGTACATCGACCTGGGCAAGATCGAGGCCGTGCTGCCGCCGGCCGAGCAGTCTCCCCTGGACAGCTACCGCTTCGGCGAGAGGCTGAAGGTCTACATCCTGGAGGTGAAGCGCACCACCAAGACGCCCCGTGTGCTGGTCTCCAGAAGCCACCCTGGGCTGCTCCGCCGCCTCTTCGAACTGGAGGTGCCCGAGATCCACGAGGGGATCGTGGAGATCAAGACCCAGGCCCGGGAGGCGGGAGCCAGGAGCAAGATCGCGGTATGGTCCAAGCACGACAACGTTGACCCCGTGGGCGCCTGTGTGGGCCACCGGGGCAGCCGCGTGCAGGCGGTGGTGGACGAACTCCGGGGCGAGAAGGTGGACATCGTCCGCTGGAGCGATGACCCGGCCAAGTACGTGGCGGCCGCCCTCAGCCCGGCGAAGGTGACCCGGGTGGTGATCAACGAGGAGTTGCGGGCGGCGACGGTAGTGGCCCCGGACAATCAGCTCTCCCTCGCCATCGGCCGGGAGGGCCAGAACGTGCGCCTGGCGGCACGCCTGACCGGCTGGAGGATCGATATCCGCAGCGAGGGCCAGATGGCCGAGATGGAGGCCCAGAAGGCGGCTGGTGAAGAGGCCCCGACGGAAGAGGCCGCCGCCGGGCAACAGGCCGAGGCGGAAGAGACCCCGACCGAGGAGACTCCCGCGGAGGAGACCGCCGTCGAGGTGGCTGTCGCAGAGCAGGCACCTGCCGAGCAACAGGCCGAGGCCCAGGAGGCCCCGAGCGAGGAGACTCCGGTCGAGACGGCCGCCGCCGAGGAGGCCGCGCCGGATGAGACGGCGCCTGAGACGCAGAGGCCTGAGGCGGCAGGTGCGGAGGTGGAGGGGATGGCAGAAGGCTCCTCCGCGGAGGAACCACCGCCTGCGCCGGAATCGGACAGCAAGGACCAGGCCCCCTCGGAGGAGAGTGCCGGCGAGCCGGAGGCGGTTGCGGCATCCGAGGGCGCCGTGGCGACTGACCAAAAAGAGGAAGCATGACGGCAGCGCGGCATCGGCCTCAGAGAAGCTGTGTCGCCTGCCGACAGGTGCGGGCGAAGTCCGAGTTGGTGAGGATTGTGCGCACGCCGCAGGGAGACGTTCGGCTGGACCCGGTCGGCAAGTTGGCCGGGCGAGGCGCCTATCTCTGCCCCAGCCTGCGATGCCTCGAGCAGGCGGTCAAGCAGGGGAAGTTGAGCCGGGCGCTCGCCAGTCCGATCGGCCCGGAGGTTATCGAGGCGGTGAGAGAGGCTCTGTCCGAGGCAGGGACAGAGGCGAAAGCACCGGAGAGGCGATTCGCAGATGCGGGTGCATGAGCTGGCGAAAGAGCTCAACGTAAAGAGCAAGGACATACTACTCCTGCTCGAAGAGTTGGGGATAGGCGGCAAGACCGCCAGCTCCAGCGTCCCTCCTCAGGTGCTCGACACCATTCGGGCCAAATTCGGCAAGCCGGCGGCTGCGAAGCCGGCTCCTCCCGCCGAGAAGAGGGCCGCGGCTCCGGCCGCCGGGAAGAAGGCCCCTGCCCCCGCGCCCCCGCCTCCCCCGCCTCCCACCACGCCCGAACCGGAGGAAGCAGAAGGCGAGGCGGACGTCATCAAGATCAAGGCTCCGCTGACGGTCGCCGACTTCGCTACCGCCCTCGACACCGACGCGGAGAACGTAATCAGCGCGGCCGCCAACATCGGCGAGGAGGTGGGAGATGGAGACCTCGTGTCCCCCGAACTGGCGGTGCTCATCGGAGAGCAGTGGGGCTACACCATCAATGTCGAGGTGATCGAGCCGGAACCCGAGCCTGAGCCCGAGCCGGAACCCGAACCCGAGCCGGTGGTGGAGGCGGAGCCCGAACAGCCCCCGGCCGCCGAGCCCGTCGCGGAGCAGAAGACGATCTCCGAGCCGATCGTACCGGAGCGGCGGACATTGGTGGTGCCGCGCCGGAAAGCGCCCCCCGATGCGCCCCCGAGACCGCCGGTGGTGACCGTGCTGGGTCACGTGGACCACGGGAAGACCACCCTGCTGGACGCCATTCGCGAGACCAATGTGGCGGCCAAAGAGGCGGGCGCCATCACCCAGCACATCGGCGCCTACCAGGTGGAGGTAAAGGGCAAGGTCATCACCTTCATCGACACCCCGGGCCACGAGGCCTTCACCGCGATGAGGGCGCGGGGCGCGCAGGTCACCGACATCGCCGTGCTGGTGGTGGCGGCCGACGATGGAGTAATGCCCCAGACAGTAGAGGCGATAGACCACGCTCAGGCGGCCGGAGTCCCCATCATCGTCGCCGTGAACAAGGTGGACCGACCGGAGGCCTCCGTCGACACCGTGAAGCAGCAACTCTCGGAGCGCGGATTGACGCCCGAGGAATGGGGTGGAGAGACGATCTATGTGCCGGTCTCGGCGCTCCAGAAGACAGGTATCGAAGACCTGCTGGAGATGATCTCGCTGGTGGCCGAGATGGCCGAGTTGCGGGCGCGCAGGGACGGGCCCGCGGAGGGGGCGGTGCTGGAGGCGGAAATGGACCGGCGGCGGGGACCGCTGGCCACGCTGCTGGTGCAAGAGGGGACGCTGCGAGTGGGAGACGCGTTGGTGGCGGGGCCGGTTGCGGGGAAGGTCCGCGCCATGACCGATGCAAGCGGGAAGCGGCTGAAGGAGGCATTTCCCTCCACGCCGGTGCGGGTGTTGGGGCTCTCCGGCGTGCCGGAGGCGAGCGAATTGTTCCGGGTGGTGGACTCCGAGAAGGAAGCGCGGGCGCTGGCCGAGCAGCAGCGAATGGCCGACCGCGAAATGCAACTGGCGGCCCGGCCGACCACCCTGATGGATCTCTCCCAACTGTTCGCCACCGGGGCCGCAAAACGGCTGTGTCTGGTGCTGAAGGCCGATACTCAAGGCAGCGCGGAGGCGATCACCCACGCGCTTGCCGAGTTCAAGAGCGAGGAAGTGCAACTCCAGGTGCTGCATGTGGCGGTGGGGGATGTGACCGAATCCGACGTCAGCCTCGCCGCGGCGAGCAAGCCGTCGGTGGTGATCGGCTTCCAGGTGGGGGCCGACGCGCAGGCGCGCAGGCTGGCGGCGGACGAACACATAGAGATCCGGCAGTACGACGTGATCTACGACCTGCTGGATGACGTGCGGGACACCATCAATGGAATGCTGGACGTCACCTACGAGCAGGTGGTGGTGGGCGCGGCGGAGGTGAGGGCGCTGTTCAAGTCCTCGCAGCTTGGCACCATCGCCGGGTCATTCGTGCGGGAGGGCCGTATAGTGCGCGGGGCCTTTGCCCGCGTGTTGCGCAACGGGAAGGTGATTTTCGAGGGCAAGATCAGCTCCCTACGGCATCTGCAGGATGACATGAGGGAGATTGCCCAGGGATTCGAATGCGGCATAGTGTTGCAGGGCTTCGACGCCCTGGAGGTGGGGGACGTCATCGAGTGCCTCGAAGAGCGCGAGGTGCGTCACACCATCGCGTAGGAGGGTGCGGCCATGCACATCGCCTCCCTGCGGCTCCAACTGGAGATCACCGACGGCGTCACCCTGAAGGACAAGCGTCAGGTGATTCGCAGCTTGCTCGACCGGATGCGTCACTTCAACGTTTCGGCCGCGGAGGTCGGCGACAATGATTCGGTGCGCTATGCAACACTGGCTGCGGTGGCGGTGGCCAACGATCCGCGTTTCCTGGACGGGATGATGGCCAGACTCGCCGACCTGGTGGAGAGGGAGCCGAGGGTGGCCGTCATGTCCCGCGAGTTCGAATTCGTATAATAGATGCTCGCGTCGCCGCCTCGAGAACGGGCGTGAGCCCGCGCGGGGATGAGCCCGGGGGCCCGCGCGGCGAGTTCCGTTCAACGGTTACGGGAGTCTGGACGCATGCCATCACGGCGCATGTCGCGCGTGCAGAGTTTGCTGCGCGCTGAGATAAGCGAGGTCCTGCAGCGCAAGCTGAAGGACCCGCGGGTCAATATGGTGACCATCACCCGCGTGGAGGCGGACTCCGATCTCCAGCACGCGCGGGTGTTCGTCAGCGTGCTGGGGGACGCCGACCACCACCGCACCGCGCTGGCGGGTCTGCGCAGCGCGGCCGGATTCATCAGGGCGGAACTGATGCACGTGCTCCACCTCCGCCCCATGCCCAGCCTCGACTTCCGGCTCGACGAGTCGCTCACGCTCGGCGAGCACACCCTCGATATCCTGGACCGAATACGCCATGAGCAACAGAAATCTGACAACGGCCCGCAATCAAGCGGTTGAACTGCTCTCCACCGTCGAGTCGGCCTTCGTGGCCACCCACGTCCGCCCGGACGGGGATGCGCTGGGGTGCCTGCTCGCGGTCTGCCTGGCCCTGGAGGCGCGCGGGTGCCGGGTCTGCCGCCTCTGCGCGGACCCGGTGCCGGACAACTACCGATTCCTCCCCAGCGCGGACCGGGTCACCGCGGAGGTCCCGGACTGGCGCCCCCAGGTGGGGATCGTGGTGGACTGCGACGGGCTGGCGAGAGTGGGGCCGCTGGAGAGCGCGTTCTCCGATCTGCCCCAGTTGCTGGACATAGACCACCACGCCACCGATCAGGCCTTCGGGGACATCCGGGTGGTGGACCCCACCGCCGGGGCGACCGGCGAGATCATCTACACCCTGCTGCGCAGGGTCGGCGTCCGCCTCACCGCGGACATCGCCACCTGCCTCTATGCGGCGATTCTCACCGATACCGGGAGATTCGGATACACGAACGCCACCGCGCGCTCCCTGATGATCGCCTCCCGCCTGGTGAGGGCCGGCGCGGACCCCCACGAGATCACGCGCAAGGTCTATGAGGAGCGGTCCATCGCCGCCACCCACCTGCTGGGGGTGGCCCTCTCCCGACTGGTGGTGGATTGCAACGACGAGGTGGTCAGCTCTACGCTGACCCTGGCCGATTTCGCGCGGGCCGGCGCCAAGGCTACGGATACGGAGGGAATCATCGACCACCTCCGGGCGATCGGGGGCACCCGGGTCGCCCTCCTGTTCGTGGAGACCGAGGACGACCAGGTGCGGGTCAGCCTGCGGTCGGACGGCACGCTGGACGTGGGACAGGTGGCGCTCTCGCTGGGGGGCGGAGGACACGTAGGCGCCGCCGGATGCAATATCGCGGGGAGCGCGGAAACGGTGCGCCAGCGCGTGCTCTCCGCGGTGAGGGAGAGCCTTGTCAAGGCCCGGTTGAATGAGCCTCACTGACGGTTTCCTCAACTTGCTCAAGCCGCCTGGCATGACCTCTCACGAGGTGGTGCAGGTGGTGCGTCGCCAGATCAATCCCCGGCGCGCCGGCCACCTCGGCACCCTGGATCCCGCGGCGGCCGGGGTTCTTCCCATCTCTCTGGGGGGAGCGACGCGGCTGTTCCGCTTTGCGGCCGGCGCGGACAAGGCCTATCGGGCGGAGGTGATATTCGGGACCACCACCGACACGCTGGACGCCGAGGGCCGCGTCACCGGGCAATCCGATGCCGGCCGACTCACCGCGGAGGCGGTGGCGGAGGCGCTGGAGCGCTTCCGCGGCCAGATCACTCAGAGAGCGCCCGCCTACTCTGCAGTGCAGGTGGACGGGAAGCGGTTGCATCAACTAGCCCGCCGCGGCACGCCGACCGAGGGCCCGGAGAGGCAGGTGACCATTTTCGATCTCCAACTCGTTTCCTTCCGTCCGGGGCCGGCGGCGGCGGCCGTGCTCGACGTGGTCTGTTCCCCGGGGACCTACATTCGCTCCCTGGCCGCGGACCTGGGCAAGGCGCTGGGCTGTGGGGCCTATCTCGGGTTCCTGGTGCGCACCCGTGCGGGGCTTTTCCGGCTGTCGGATGCGCTCACCCTGGAGGAACTGTCTATGGCGGTGGCAGAGGGCTCCTCGGGGGATTGCATCATCCCTCCTGACGCGCCGCTCGGACACTTGCCCCGGGTAGCGGTGGACGCGCGGCACGCGCGCGTCTTCGCACACGGCGGACGCGTGCTGGTCGAGTCGGAGCCCAAGCCGCTGGTGAGAGTCTACGGACCGGAGGACAGGTTCCTCGGGCTCGGAGAAGTGGGCGAGGGAGGGCAACTCAAGCCGAACCTGGTGCTGGCCTCCACCGAGGAGGACGGATGATGCGGGTTCTCCGCGGCCTCCCGAAGATGCCGCCTCGACGCCGCCTCTGCCTGGCGATGGGGGTCTTCGACGGCGTACACCTGGGGCACCGGGCGATCATCGCGGCCGCGGTGGAATCGGCGCGGCGCCGCGGGCGCGGCGCGGCCCCCGCGCTCCTCACCTTCGAGCCCCACCCGGAGGCGGTGCTCTCGCCGACCGGCGCGCCGCCGTTGCTCACCACCACGGAGGAAAAACTCTCGCTGGTGCGCGGCCTCGGGGTGGAGATGGTCATCATCCTGGAGTTCACCCGCTCGCTGGCCGACACCAGCGCGGAGGAGTTCACCCGGGAGGTGCTGGGGCAGCGGCTGCGGGCCGGCTACGCGGTGGTGGGAGAGGGGTGGCGGTTCGGGGCCGGCGGGAAGGGGGACCTTCGCCTGCTGCAGCGCGTGGGGAGAGAGGTCGGCCTGCACGTGCGCGGCGTGAAGCGAGTGCGGAGGCGGGGAGAGCCCGTGTCCAGCACACGCATCCGCCGGCTGCTCCAGAAGGGAGGGGTTCGGGCGGCGGGCGCGCTGCTGGGGAGGCCGTATCAGCTCCGCGGCGAGGTGGTGTCCGGCGACCGGAGGGGCCGCACCCTCGGGTTCCCCACCGCCAACCTGCGGCTTCCCGCGGAGAAACTGATCCCCGCGGACGGCGTGTACGCATGCCTTGCAGGCCTGCGCAAACTGCGGCCCGCGGTAGCCAGCATCGGTGTCCGGCCCACCTTCGAAAGAGATGGCGAGCGCCGCGTGGAGGTGCACCTATTGGACATTCCGCGGCCGCGCGAGCTGTTGGGCCGCATCCTTACGGTGCAACTCATCGCCAGAGTGAGGGGAGAGCGGAAGTTCTCGTCTGCGGAGGCGCTGATCTCCCAGATGAAGGCCGACTGCCGTCAGGCGAGACGGGTGCTCGCCAGGAGAACGACCGCCGGGAGGTAATCGCCTGCCCGGCACAGTACACTACCAGCACGGAGGAGAACATGCTGCGGATTGCCGTCATCGTCCTCATCGCCGCGGCCGCCGTCGGCTGCCGCGGGCCGGAACCCAAGCCAGATAGCCAGCCGGAAGCGTTGCCGCCGGTGGAGACTCAGAAAGCACAGCCCGCGGAGAGCGCGGCTGTATCTCTTGAGGAGAAAGTGATTGTGAAACTCGATACCGACAAGGGGGTGATCGAACTCGAACTCGACCCCTCGGCCGCGCCCAAGACCGTGGAGAACTTCGTGAAGTTGGTGAAGGATGGTTTCTATGACGGCATGCCCTTCCACCGCGTGGAGCCCGGATTCGTGATTCAGGCCGGCGATCCCGCGCTGGTGGGCAAACCGCCCCTCGGCTACACCATCCCGGACGAGCAGTCACCCATCAAGCACACCAAGGGCGTGATCGCCATGGCCCGCATCTACCGGGGCGGAGTAATGGTGCCGAATTCCGCCAGCACGCAGTTCTACATCACGCTGGCGGATACGCCCCACCTCGACGATGCCGGCTTCACCGCCTTCGGGCGTGTGGTGAAGGGCATGGAGGTGGTGGAGAGCATCGAGGTGGGCGACAAGATACTCAAGGCAGAGCAAGTGGATCCTTCCTCATAGGGGGAAGGCAGGACGTGGCCTCGGAGCGGCACCTGGGGGGCAGCAACTTCGGCTTTGCGGACGGCCATGCGAAGTGGCATTCCGCGGACGAGCCGGTGACCTTCGAGGAGGCGAGCGACGAATAGACAGGCGGCTGGCGTTATCTGAAGGAGCAAGGCAGGGGCGCGGCGAAGCCGCGCCCCTGTAACCATCTGACGGGAGGGGTGCACATGACGGCACAGCGGGTTGTGGGAGATCTGCGCAGGGCGCTCGGCTACCTGTCGGAGGCTCTGCGACTGGTGCGGCGGCACCCGGCATTGCTGGTGCTGCCCTTGCTGGTGGCCGTGTTCAATGTGGGGGAGGGG
>JALGTT010000404.1 GCA_029821235.1 Candidatus Hebobacteria bacterium
AAGTCGGCAGGCCGCTGGCTAGGCCTTTGGCCGCCATGGCGGTCGGCTGTGCCGACCTAGCCACACCCCGGCCCGAAGGGCTTAGGGGCCTACGCCCGCCGCAGTTTCTCTTCGCGGCGCAGATTTGCAATCTGCGATCTGCCGTGCTGTAGGGCGGGCATACCCATGCCCGCCGTTCATGGCTCTTCGTGGCGCAGATTTGCAATCTGCGATCTACCGTGCTGTAGGGCGGGCATACCCATGCCCGCCACTCGCGGCGCAAATTTGTAATCTGCGGTCTGCGGCCCTCTTCCAGTGGGGCACGCTGTCAGCGTGCCGCCAGCCGGCCGTGCTGTAGGGCGGGCATTCCCATGCCCGCCATTCGTGGGGCAGAATTGCATTCTGCCGACTGCGCCCCCCTACTCCCCCAACCTCTTCATCCCCATCACCTCTCCGGTTTCCTCCGGTTTCCGGGGGGCCCTCCGGCGGGCGCAAGCTCTCCATGCGCTCCCAGATCTCCTGCTGCTGTTCCGGGGTGAGCGCTCGCTCTATGATGGGAAAGATCATCGTATTTTCCTTGGCCGAGTGCGCCCCGCACAGCGAGGCCGTGGCCGACACCAGGGCCTTCACCTTGGCGAGGATCGGACCGTCCATATCCATCGCCAGCAGGTGTTCCGCCTGCTCCATCCGCGCCGACATCACCGAATGGGCCCTCAGGTCCTCCTCCTGCTCCCCCTCCAGGAACTGGCCCAACAGGTCGGACCGCACCGCGCCCTGAGCCGCCATCCGCCTCGCCTCCGGGAACAGCGCCTCCTCCTCCCGCAGGAAGTGCATGTCCAGCGCCCGGCGCAGCACCCCTGTGCGCTCCCGAAATTCGGCGCGGAGTTCCTCCGGCGAATCCACCTGCAGTCTCCTCGCCAGTTCGCCGATCCCGTTCATCTCGGCGGCCAGCACCGCGTGCTGTCTCTTCAGGTCCTCGATCGGGTTTCGCCTGCTCATTTTCGCTCTCCCGCCCCCAGCGCTCGTCGTCTGACGGGTGTTCGTTGCGGGCGAGTCAACTCCTGCCCGCCGCCGCCGTCGCTTGTCGCCTGCGGGCGCCTTTCGCTATAATGCCCGACACCTCCCATGACAGACACCCGATACCCAGCCCACAACCACCACGAATCCCTCTCGCGGCTTTCCCTGCGCTTCTGGCTGGCAATGGCGCTCGGGCTGGGGGTGATGTTCCTGCTGGATGGTCCCGTGCTCGCGCTGGTGAAGCCATTGCACGAGTCCCCTGTCTCCGACCTCATCAACCACACCATCCGCCGGCTGGGCACCGGCAACGTGCAGGCGGCCGCGCTGCTGGCATTGATTCTCTTCGGGGCGGTCTTCCGGGTGCGGTGCCTGGTGGCGGCCGGTGGATGGGGCGCGCTGTCCCTGGCCGCCTCGGCCGCCGCCGCGACCATCCTCAAGGTGCTCATCCACCGTCCCCGGCCCTGGTCTCAACTGCCGGAACCCGCTACCTGGGCGGCCGGGGTGAGCGCCGCCATCCACGAGAGCAAACTGCGCGCCTTCCCCTCCGGCGAGAGCACCGCCACCTTCGCCATCGCCTGGACCCTGGGGTGTCTCTGTCCACCCCTGCGGTGGCCCCTGCTCGGCCTCGCCGCCATGGTGGCGGTGGCCCGGGTTGTGGTGGGCGCGCACCACCCCTCCGATGTCTGGGCCGGGGCGATGCTGGGGATCGCGGTGGGCTCCTGGGCGGCCGGCCTGGCGCGCCGCCGCGCACCTGACCCCTCGGGGCGACCCGCGTGCGCGGAGAGCGGCCAAGGAAGCCCGCCCCACGAGTAGAAAGGGACTCGTATGTCTCGCAGTCCCATATCGCGCCACTATCGCGCCACGTTCCGGTCCTGCTCTTGCTCTCGCTCTCGGCCGCCATCTTCCTCGGCGGCCTGGGCCGGCTTCCCTTGATGGGCCGGGACGAGAGCCTCTACGCGGAGGCCGCCCGCGAGATGGCCGCCGGCGGGGACTGGATCACCCCCCGCGTCAACGGCGGTCCCTTCCTGGAAAAACCCCCGCTCAACTACTGGGCGGCCGGCGCGGCCATCAAGTTGCTTGGTGCGTCTCCCCTCGCGGCGCGGCTGCCGGCCGCGCTCTCCGGGGTGCTCGTCGTGCTCCTCGTCTCCGTCCTCGGGGCCCGCGTCTGGGGCTGGCGAGCGGGCCTGCTGGGCGGGGTCGCGCTGTGCACCTGTCTGCACATGGCCGTCATCGCGCGCATGGGAATCATGGACGTTCCCCTCACCCTCCTGGTCACCGCCGCCATGCTGGCCTACGCGGCTTGGTGGTTCT
>JALGTT010000405.1 GCA_029821235.1 Candidatus Hebobacteria bacterium
ACCGTCCACCCCCGGTAGCCGGTGGCGAGGAAGAGCGCCAAGTAGAAGCCGATGAACCCGGCCCCGCCGGCCGCCCACCGCACCGCCAGCCGCCGCAGGGCCGCGCCGCGGTCCGCCGCCCTCAGCCAGCCGAAGAATGCCCACAGAAGCAGCCATCCCACGAGGGCCAGCAGGCCCAGGCTCACGAAGAGGCCCATCGCGCACAAGGCCCCCGCCGCCGCGGAGACCCACACGCGCTCGCTCTTCCAGGCCAGGTAGGCGAGGAGAACGATGCGCACCGCGAAGAAGAACACCAACTGATCGCTGGAGGCGGAGAGGAGCAACAGGCTGGGGATGCCGGCCGTCAGGCAGGCCGCCACACCGCCCGCGGCCGGGGAGCCGGTCATGCGACTCGTGAGGAGGTACACGGGCACCACGGTGCACGCCCCCAGGAGGGCCAGCAGCAGAGCGCTCACCACCGCGGCCAGGCCGTCCGCGGAGGGAAAGCCCACCCCCAGGAAGTCGGCATAGGCCTGCACCGTGGCCACCGTGACCGATCTGGCATACCAGGAACTCGGCACCCACCGGCAGGCCCTCCTCACCGCCCAGAAGAACAGGGTGGTGCCGGGCGGATGGGTGGCCGCGTGGTAGCGCAGATGCGGCATGATCTCGTGGTAGCGGGCCAGGTACTCGCCCACCGGCCCCACATGCCGGGAGTCGTCGAAATAGGTGGTGGTGACCGGGCTGGCGATGATGGCGCCGGGACCGGCCCAGGGCTGGCCGATGGCGTTGATCAGCGCGCATTGCAGCGCGAAGGTGACCAGCACCAGCGCGGCGAGCGCCATCGCCCGCCCCCAGGGCCGCATCTCCTCCCACCGGCCCCTCCGGCACAGCCACCAGACAAAGCCCACCAGCGCGGCGGAGGCCAGGAAGGCGGGCATGAGATGGACGCGAAGTTCCTTTGCCAGCGGACGCCAGATCCACTCCGCCCGGTAGGCGCGGATGCCCACCCCCACGCCGCGCGCGAAGAGGTTGACCGCCACCGCCACCGAGAGGCCGGCGACGAGCAGCAGGTTGCGCGCCGAGCGGCCCACTATCGTCTCTCCTCCGCGGGACGCGGCTGATAGTACATCTTGATCACCGGATCCACGTATCGCCAGTCCGGCGGCACCCACGAGCGGGGCGGAGAGAGCCACGAGAAAGGCGGAGGCGGGCGGAGGAAGACGCGCTGTTTCTCGTATGTCCGGCTCAGCGTGGACCGAAACTCGATCGCCGCCCTGTCCTCCAGCCGCACCAGGTCCCGCAATTCGAGGTCGGAGATGAAGAAGATGTCCGGCGGATCCGCGCGCAGCCTCTCCGCCTCCCATCCGGTGACCACCACCGGATTTCCCCGTTCCTGATTCCACTTCTCGAACCCGGGCGCGGAGAACGGCCCCCCGTTGAACGGCGAGACCGGCGGATGGAAGTACCAGGGCGGCTGCACCAGGCCCGCGGTGGGCTCGGCGGAGCCGGTCCGGGGGAGTTCCCGGCGAGGCGGAGCCGGTCCGGGGGAGTTCCCGGCGATACGCGCGGGCGGCTTCATCTCTGGGGTCCTCGCCCAGGAAGATGGACCGCGCGGCGAGGCCGGGGAGGAGGAACAGGAGTACCGCACCGACGGCGGCGCCATAGGCGAGCGACCGCCCCCAGTACTCCTTCAGCCACATGAACGGCGCGGCCGCCAGCAGGCAGAGGAAGGGGGTGATGGGGACGAGATAGCGCACGAAATATTCCCTGCCGAAGCCGATCGCGAACAGGTAGCAGCCCACCCAGGCCAGCGCCAGCCGGAGCGGCCGCGAGCGCAGGGCCAGCGCGGCCGGTACGCCCAGCGCGGCCGCCGCCAGCAGAGGATACCCGAGGGCGACGGGCATCCCGTGGACCAGGTGGTAGGCCCACCCCGATCCCACACCCACGAAGGCCAGGTGCCTCCCGCCGCCGCGTGCCTGGCCTCGAACAGCACCCCGCGCAGGAACTCCGGCGTCCAGAAAAACGGGCAGCCGATCACGAATCCCAGGGCCGCGCCGCCGATTCCCCCGGCCAGCCACGACCAGCGCCACGCGGTCGGGCGCATCAGGAGCGGAGCGAGCATGGCGGGCGCGATGAAGAGGCCGGCGTTGTACTTGGTGGCGGCCGCCAGGCCCACCGCCACGCCCACGCAGAGGCCCCTCCTCCCGTCCGGCCGCTCCGCGCCCCACAGGGCCAGCCAGAAGGCGAT
>JALGTT010000406.1 GCA_029821235.1 Candidatus Hebobacteria bacterium
ATCAGGGTCCGCTCGCCCAGGGCGAGTTCCCGACCGCGGCACTTCAACACGCGCCGGCGGGGCGCGAGGAAGGCCGAGAGCGCCTCCCGGGTCATCCGCCCGGTGTTTCCTCCCACCGCGTCCGCGATGGAGGTCAACGCGTCCGCGGGGGCCATCACCACCACCTCCGCGCGCTCCGGGTCCGCGCGGCCCGCCGGACGGGACAAGGCCGCGAACGCGCCGAGGTCGGAGGCGGTCTTGCGCAGGGCCTGCGCCTCCGCCATGGGCAGAGGCCCCACCAGCATGGCGCGTCCGAGGCCGCGCGCCACGATCGTGCGCACCGCCTCCGCGTCCGCGCCCCGCGCGTAGAGTTCGGCCGTCACCTCGTCCGAGGCCACGGAATCGAGCACACGCGCCCGCGGTTCCGCCTTCTTTCTCACCTCACGCCGCCTCCTTCAACCTTCGCCCCTCCCCGGACAGAGGTTTTCCGGGACCCCGCAGGTATCACGCAGCCGAATGGTCACCGCGCCGTCCTCGTCCGTCCTGAATACCTTCGCCCCCACGCCCTTCAGCTCCCTCAACATCTCCGCGGTGGGATGTCCGAACGGATTGCGCGCGCCCACGCTGATGACCGCCACCACCGGCTGCACGGCCTTCACGAAGGGCGTGCGGGCCGGGTTGGCAGAGCCGTGATGAGGGACCTTCAGGAAGGTGCTGCGAATGCGGTCTCCCATCGCCGCCAGCCGGGCCGCGCCCGCCTCGTCCACGTCCGCGGCGAGGAGCACGCTCAAGTCTCCATCCACCACCTTCAGCACCACGGAGTTGTCGTTGTCCATGGAGTCGGTGTCGAGCAGCGGCTCCGGCGGGTTGAGCACATCCGCGTAGATGCCGTCGCCGAGGTTGATCCTCTGCCCCTCCCTGGCGCGGTAGACGGGTATCTTTTTCTCGCGCAGGGCCGCCCTCAGATCGTCGTAGGTATCGCTGTCCCCGGGGATCATCGGGTCCAGCGCCATCTTCACCGGCACCGCCTCCACCACCGCCGGCAGGCCGCCGATGTGATCCTCGTCGGGATGGGTGATGACGAGGACGTCAATCTTCCGCACTCCCCTCGCCAGCAGCGCGGGAGTCACCACCTCCCGCCCGACATCATAGCCGCGGGTGGACTTCCCCGACGTGCCTCCCCCGTCCACCAGCATCGTCCTCCCGCTCGGCGCCTGCACGAGGATGCAATCCCCCTGCCCCACATCGAGCACGGTGACGGTGAGGGAGCCGGCGGCATCGTGCCACACCGTGCCCCACACCGCGAGGGTGAGTGCCAGCAGAAGCAGCAACAGTATTCGTTCGCGGCGGATGTGCATGATCGAAACCGAGGTCAGGAACGGGCGGCGCCCCAGCGGCCGCCCCTCGGCGAGCCGGCTTGCGGGGTCACTCCCCCCAATAGCGCGTAATCAGATGTTCGCCGCGTCTTGCCGGCCCCCTTGCCCTCTCCATTCGTCACGCCGCCACTCCGGATTCATGCCACGCGCCTCGCAAGCCTCGCACACTGTCATCCCGAGCATGGGCGCCAGTAGCGCCCAGTCGTGATAGCGCGAGGGATCCATCCGGCGACGCATGTGCAGCTCCGAGCCCGCGAGGGGCAAGCACGTCGCCAACAATACCCCTTCATCTGCTCCTCATCAGACCACCTATCTCATGGCGACGCGCTTCGCGTGCGTCGCCCAATGGATTCCTCGCATTCTCACGGCCGAGTGCCTGCGGCACTCGGGTTCGGCATGACAGGGGTTGAAGAGCGGCGGGCGTAGGCACCATACTTCGCCAAGGCTACGTATGGCAGGCAGCCCGCCCTACAAGTCGGCCGTTCTGTAGGGCGGGCACAAAGTTACGGAGCACAAGTCGGCAGGCCGCTGGCTAGGCCTTTGCCCGCCTCGCAAGCGCAGCTTGCGCAGGGGAGGTTGGGTCAAGGTACGTGCTTTGGCGGGGATTGGCCTCCTTCACCAAGGCTTCGGAGCCTGGAGTATCCCCGCCCTACAGCAAGGACGTGGCGCACAACGTCAGGACGAGATCATCTTGCCCGCCGCCTTCAGAGAGACATACCGGCCCCCGCCGATGATGATGTGATCGCGCACGGGAATGCCGTTCACCTCTCCGG
>JALGTT010000041.1 GCA_029821235.1 Candidatus Hebobacteria bacterium
CTAGGCCCTGCGGGCCGGGGTCCCGGTCGGGCACCACCCGACCTAGGGATAGAACCTCGCACCGAGTTGCAGTAGTCCCGACGGGTCCGTTATGTAGCCCCACGCGGCCCCGTATTTGTACGGGTTCTGCGTCGAGCCCGTGGAGGCGATCTGGTGGCCCCAGGCGTCCAGCTGGTAGGTGTCGGTGATGGTTGCGCTGTCGTTTACCAGCCCACGCGACGTGCCTATGCCGTCGTACATCAGGTAGCGCGAGACGTTCCCCGACCGCCATCCGTTCTGTAGGGCGGGCATTCCTATGCCCGCCGTGGCTGGCTTGGGAAAGCCAGCCCTACAGCACGCCGTCGCACTGAACTCCGCCAGCCCCTAGGCCCTGCGGGCCGGGGTCCCGGTCGGGCACCGCCCGGCCTAGCATATGCCCGCCCTACGGCAGGACCTCGCCGCGCTAGACCACAAGGGCCGCAGATTGAAAATCTGCGCCAACGAACGGCCACAGACTGGGAGTCCATCGAAGATAGACAGATGATTTGGTGAGGTCGTCGAGTTTGAAGGCCCCGTTGGTCTCAGGCGGCGCGGGCGGCACTTTCGGCAGGACCACCCGGAAGGTAGTGCCGGAGCCCACTTCGCTCTCCACGCCTATCAGGCCCCCATGGGCCTCGATGATGTTGCGGCTGACCGCCAGCCCCAGACCGGTGCCCTTTCCCTCCTCCTTGGTGGTGAAGAAGGGGTCGAAGATGCGGTCCAGGTTCTCCTGGGAGATCCCGACGCCAGTGTCCTGAATCTCCACGAAGACGCGGTCCTCTGGGAGGGTGCCGGTGCGCACGGTGAGTTCTCCGCCCTTCGGCATCGCGTGGTAGGCGTTGATGATGAGGTTCATGAACACCTGCTGGAGCTGGCCTGCGTTCGCCTGGATGGTGGGCAGGTCGGGCGCGAGTTCCTTCACCACGCGGACGTTGGCGACCACGAGCTGGTGCTCGCTGAGCATGAGGGTGCGTTCCACCACCTCGTTGACATTCACCGGCTCGATCTTGTCCTGGCGGCTCTTGCGCGCGAAGGTGAGCAGGCCGGCGACGATGTTGGCGATCCGCTCGGTCTCGGCGCGGATGGTGTCGAGGTTGTCCCGCAGCCGCTCCGGCAGGTCCTCCTCCATCAGCATCAGTTCCGTCCGCCCCAGAATCACCATCAACGGGTTGTTGATCTCGTGCGCGATTCCGCCCGCCAGCACGCCGAGGGAGGCGAGTTTTTCCGAGTGAACCAACTGGGCCTGCGTGCGGCTGAGTTCGTCGAGGACCGAGAGCAGTTTCTCCAGTTGGCGCTGCGAGTCCCGGTAGAGTTGGGCCTTCTCCAGCGCCAGCGCCGCCTGGTTGGCGAAGAGGGTGAGAGAGCGGAGGTCATCCTCGCTGAACTCGGTGGCGCGGTTGGATTCGCTGACATTGAGGGTCCCGACGATGTGATCCTCGATGGTGAGCGGCACGGAGATGGCGGAGGAAATCTCCTCCTCTCGCTGCCGCAAGGGCTCCAGCGGCGGGTTCCGATCCCCCCGGCGCAGAAGCAGAGGTTTGCCGGTGAGCGCGACGCGGCCCGCGATCCCCTCGCCCAGTTTCACCTTCGTGGAGTTGATCACTTCTTCGCTGATGCCCTTCGCCGCCTTGATGGTAAGCGTACCCTCGCTCTCGTCGAGCAGCATCACGGAGCCGCGGTCCGCGCTGGTGACCTCCATGGCCGTGGTGACGATGAGGTCCAGCAGGCGGGGCAGGTCGAAATTGGCGATCAGCGCGTGGCTCAGTTCCCCCCAGGTGCTGAGTTGGGCGTCCTTCTTCTTGAGCGCCCTCTCCTTCCGGGTCAGTTCGTCAATCAGCCGGCGGTTCTCTCGCCAACGCTCGGCCAGCCGCTCGCGAATGTAGGCGGTGATGAGCAGCACCATCACCAGCAGGAAACAGGTGGTGACATCGCTCCCCAGCACCAACACCAGAGGAGCGGCCACGCCGGGCATCTCGCGCGTGCTGTAGTCGGCGGCGGTGATGAGAAAGAGGCTGACCGCCAGCAGGAAGATGATGAGCAACGCGAGCAGCCACAGGCCCTCCTCCTGCAGTTCGGTGCGCCGGAAGGGGTCATCCTCGAAGGCCGCTTCCCTCGCCCGTCTCCTGGCGGCGAAGTAGCTCACTATTGGCAGATTCAAAAGCAGTTGTCGCGCTCTACTTCTATCGAACATCAGCGCCACGCGCTCATATCGTCTTTCGGAATGCGGCGCGGCAGGGGGCCGGCCGGCAGTCGGAACCAGGGCCACCTGCTCCTCACCACAGGGTTATTCCACAAGACGGCCCCCCGGAAGAGGCGCCGGCACCACCCGCAGGAGCCCGTTTTGTCGGCTCCTGCCCCCCAAGGCGCCGTGTTCGAAGGCGCCGCGGGGGCGGCAGTTGTCGCCCCGCGCACCAGGACAGAGCCACATCCCTGATGCAGATGACGCTTGTTTGTGTTAGAATCACTTTCGGTCGTGCTCGGAGGTGTAACGATGAGCAGAAGCGTCTGGCTGGCAGCTCTGGTGTTGCTGGGGATGGTCCTCAGCGGTAACCCGCCCGCGCGTGCGGCCATCACCGAGCGGGTAAGCGTGTCCAGCACGGGGGAGGAGGCGAACCTGTTTTCGTATGTGTTGCCGACCACAGGAGTCAGCGCGGATGGGCGCTTCGTGGTGTTCGCCTCCAGGGCATCCAATCTGGCAGGAAGCGACATAAACCGGCGGGATGATATCTTCCTCCGCGACCGGGTGGAGGGAGAAACCATACGGATCAGTGTTCCCAGTGATGGCACAGGGGCCGACTACGAAAGTTGGAGCCCATCAATCAGCCATGATGGGAGATACATAGCATTCGGCTCACTTGCCACCAACCTCATCCCAAGCGATGGATTGTGCGCGCGCTACATCGTATATGACCGCACGACCGGCGAAATGGAGCCGATTGCATTCGGGACTTCAGATCTCGCCATCAGTGGAGACGGGAGATACGTGGCGTTCGCGGGTCAAATGCCCACGGGTGACGCCGCGGACTACAGTCCTTGGCCCAATGTGTTCGTATACGACAGGTGGTCGCATGACCTGGAGAGAGTCAGCATAAGCTCTTCTGGCGAGCCGGCCAATGGTCGCTGTGAGGAAGTTGCCATCAGCACCGACGGACGCTTTGTAGTCTTCGTGTCTGAGGCCACAAACTTAGTGGAGGACGACACCAACGGATGCAGAGACGTCTTCATCCGGGACCGTTTGGCCGGCGTCACCGAGCGCGTCAGCGTCAACGACAGCGGGGATGAAGCAAACAATTACTCTGTAATGCCTAGTGTCAGCGCGGACGGTCGCTTCGTGGCGTTCGGCTCCGCTGCGACCAACCTCGGCCCCGGCTCGGGAGGGTGGGGAGATGTCTTCGTACGTGACCGTGCGACCGGGACTACGGAGTTGGTGAGCGTCAACAGCGCTGGTGAACCGGCCGACAGAGGGGCGTCTTGGCTATGCATGAGTGCCGACGGGCGTTATGTAGTATTCGACTCAATGTCCATGAACCTAGCTCCAGATGTGCCCAGCGACACCTGGCAACTCTATCTTCATGACCGCGTCGCAGGCAAGACGCAGTGCATCAGTCGCAACAACCGGGGCGAACCGGCGGCTCCGTTACCTAGCGGCGACAGTGTTTTTTTTATTGCCACCATCAGCCCCAACGGCCGATACATCGTATATGCCTCAAGAGCCACCAACCTGGTGCCGGATGACACCAATGGCTGGCAGGACGTGTTCATCCGCGACCGGTTGACCTTTTCCGATGTCCCCTTGGACCACTGGGCCTTCTATGAGGTGGAGGGCTGTGTCAACGGGAAGGTGGTCACTGGATATCCGGACGGCCTCTATCACCCCGACGAGTCCGTCACCCGTGCCCAGATGGCGGTCTACGCGGCGCGCGGCCTCGCCGGAGGAGATGAAAACGTGCCCCCAGGTCCCCTCTTTCCTGCCTTCTTCGATGTGCTGCCCATCCACTGGGCCTACAAGTATGTGGAGTACTGCCACGACCAGGGAATCGTGGAGGGCTACTGGGATGGCTATCACCCGAACGAAACCGTGGATCGCGCCCAGATGGCGGTTTTCGTCGCTCGCGCCATCGCCTCTCCCCCTGGAGAAGAGGGCCTCGCCGGATACACCCCGCCGGAAACGCCCACCTTTCCCGACGTGCCCGCCGACCACTGGGCCTACAAATACGTGGAGTACTGTCACGCCCAGGGCATCGTACAGGGCTACGGGGACGGCTACCATCCGGACGAGACCGTCTCCCGCGCCCAGATGGCCGTTTACATCACTCGCGCCTTCGATCTGCCGATGTGACGAGAGGGTGCAACGTGGGAACTACCCCACCGCCACCGCTTCGATCTCCACCCCGATCCCCAGGGGCAGGTTGGCGGCCTGGATGGTGGTGCGGGCGGGAGGGTTCTCGGGGAAGAAGGTGGCATAGACGCCGTTCATGGCCGCGAAGTCCTCGATGTCCGCGAGGTAGACGTTGGTCTTCACCACCGCCTCCATGCCCACGCCGGCCGCCGCCAGAATCGCCTTGATGTTCTCCAGCACCAACTTGGTCTGCTCCTCGATGCTCCCTTTGACCACCTCTCCGGTCGCGGGAACGATCGGCCCCTGGCCGGAGACGAAGATGAAGCCGCCGGCCCGCACCGCGGGGGAGTAGGGCCCCTTCGGGGCGGGAAGGTCCTTCGAGGTGACGATTTCCTTGTTCGACATGTGTGTCTCCTTTCGGCAACGGCGAATTGGACAAAGGGGCTTCGGCGGGCGTAGGCACGCCCGCCCTACAAGACGGCCCACTTGCTCGCACCCGTGGTCGGCCCCTTCGCAAACCGTATCGCTTCAAACGCGGGCGAGCTGTAGGGCGGGCACTCCCGTGCCCGCCAGAGACAGACTGGAGGTCTGTCCTACTTTATCTTGCCGCGGGCGGCGATCCGCCAGGTCTCGACCACTTCGCCCTTTCTCACCGCCACCATCTCGTCGTGAAGGTTGACGGTAGTGCAGCAGTGGTTGGGGATCACCTCCACCCGGTCGCCGACGCGCAGCTTCAGTTCGGCGTCGGTGAGGTCGAGAAAGCCGTGCTCTTCGTTGAGTTTCACCAGCACCGCGCCGTTGTCTTCCTTCAGCATCCCATAGCCGGGCGATTCCGGCGCCTGGTCCGTGCCCAGGGACTTGCTCCCCGCGTCCAGCACCGCGCGGCCGGGCTCCGGGGTGCTCACCACGGTGGCCAGCACCGTGAGCGCGCAGTCCTCCGGCCTCGCCGACCAGCGGTCTATCTGCATCCGGTCGTTGAAGACATAGGTGCCAGGCCTGATCTCGGTGAGGCCGCAGCCGGCCGTGTAGTGGGCGGCGGTGGGGGTGGAGCCCCCGCTCACCCATCCCTCCACAGGGGCCAGGTTGGAGAGGCGATGGGCCACCTCGGTAAGGGTGCGACACTCGAAGGCGGCGATTCCCGCCACCTCGTTCTCATTGCGGGCCGCGTAGACCTGACCGGCGTAGGCGAAAATGCCGACCAGACTCAGGCCGGGGAGAGTATTGATCTCCCGCGCCAGGATGGGGGCGTCCTCGGGGGACACTCCGCAGCGGCGAAGCCCCACGTCCACCTCCAGCAGCACCGGCAGCCGCATTCCCTGCTGCGCGAATGCCATGGAGAGAGGCGCGGCCGCCTCCATGCTGTCAATGCCGATCGCCACCTTCGCGTGGTTCGCCAGCTCCACCAGTCGCTCGATCTTCTTCTCGCCCACCACCTGGTGAGCGATGAAGATGTCCTCCACCCCCGCGTCGGCCATCACCTCGGCCTCGCCTATCTTGGCGACGGTGATGCCGACGGCCCCGCGCGCGAGTTGCATCTTGGCGATCTCGGGGGTCTTGTGGGTCTTGGTGTGGGGTCGGAGGCGGAGGTCCGCGGCGCGGACGGTACGGGCCATCCGGTCGAGGTTGGCCTCCAGCCGGTCCATGTCAACCAGCAGCGACGGCGTGTCCAGATCAGCAATCCTCATCCATCCCCTCCCCTTTCTCAGCCGCGGCCTGGGGTTTGGATTATCATTCGCCCTCTGGGGGCGTCTGCCCTACCCGCCTTCGCCAAGGCTACGGCGGGCAGGCCCGCCAGATACCGGCCCCGCAGGCCCGCCAGACGCCAACCCCGCAGGCCCGCCAGACGGAAGGGAGCAGATTCACCCCGCAGGGGGCGCACCCGCCTCCCTGGTCGGTTCCAGGTGGATTGGGGTATACTTGGGTCGTGAGGAAGGCCGCCCGGCGCCCCCAGTCCACCCGGGGGCGGCTGCGCGGGTGCCAACTGGAGGGAAATACGGATAGCCCATTGATGACAATGGCGATGGGAAAGTGAGATGAGGCGCTTCCGGGCCGGCCTGGCGGCCGTGTTGTGGGTTGCGATCCTGGCAGGCAGTTCCCCCGCATTCGCCGCGCCGCGGTGCTACGTCCATCCCCGAGTCGAGCGGGACCTCGCGCGGGCGGGAACCGCGCGCGTGATCGTCTCTCTGTGGGACCTCTCGCTGCCCGCGGCGAGAGCCCGGGACTGGCGGGAGCGTATGCCGGCCGTGGAGAAGTTGGCCGCGCGGGCGTTGCAGCAGGCGCCGAAGTTCCAGGTCCGCCGTCGCTATGCCATCTTCCCCTTCCTCGCCGGCTCTGTGGACAGGGACGCCCTGGAGCAGTTGGCCGCCTCGCCCGTGGTGGAGGCGGTCTACCCGGACCATCGGTTGCAGGCCACCCTGACGGAGAGCGGCCCTCTCATCGGCCAGCCGGAGGCGGAGGCCGCGGGGGCGACCGGCGACGGAGTGGGCATCGCCATCCTGGACTCCGGCATTGATTACACCCATCCCGACCTGGGCGGGCCGGACCCTTTCCCGAACAGCAAGGTGGTGGGTGGCTACGACTTCGTGAACGATGACTCCGATCCCATGGACGATGAGGGCCACGGCACCCATGTCGCCAGCACCGCGGCCGGCACCGGCGCCACCTATCGCGGCATCGCCCCGGGGGCCAGACTGCTGGCGGTGAAGGTGCTGGACAGCGAGGGGATCGGCTATGCCTCAGACACCGTCGCCGGGATCGAGTGGTGCATCACGAACAAGAGCACCTACAACATCCACGTCATCAACCTCAGCCTGGGGATTCCGGACCTGGAGTTCACCGATCCGACGGAATGTGACGAGTACCCCGAGGGGCAGGCGATCGCGGACGCGGTGGCCAACGGCATCTTCGTGGCCGTTTCCTCCGGCAACGACTCTTTCACGGACGGACTGGCATTCCCAGCCTGCGCCACTGCCGCGACCTCGGTGGGGGCGACCTATGACACCGGTGACAGCAATGCCGGAGATGTTGACGCGCCGACTCGCTATTCGAACCGAGGGGAGATGCTCGATCTGTTTGCGCCCGGCGCGTTCATCACTGCGGCGAAATTAGGCGGCGGATATGTCACCTGGCAGGGCACCTCCATGGCCGCGCCGCACGTGGCGGGCGCGGCGGCGGTGCTGGTGCAGGAGGGCATCACCGACCCGGCGGCCATCGAGCAGCGCCTGAAACTGACCGGTGTGCAGATCGTGGACCCCGATACAGATATCCAGACTCCCCGCGTCGACCTCGCGGCCGCGCTGGACGGCCCGCCCGCCACCGGCCCGGATCTGGTGGTGGAGGCGGTGTCCATCGGCCACACCACGGTGGGCAAGGGCGACAGCGTACCTGCCAGCATAACCATCCAGAACACCGGCACGACCGCCTCTGATCCGTGTCAGGCGGTCATCGCGCTCTCCAAGAACACCATTCCTTCCCCACAGGACTACCTGTTGGGCACGATCGACGTGCCCGCGCTGGCACCCGGCGAGCAGAGCGTGCAGACTCCGACGGTGGTGATACCGGACATGCCGGTGGGAGCCTATCACGTGATCGCCTTCGCGGACAGCGGGTACGCGGTGGCGGAGAAGGACGAGACCAACAACGGGCTGACCGGGGAGAGCGTGCGGGTGGGCTACACCGCGGTGGTGGTGGAGAGCGATATCCCCGAGTTCATGGTCGCCGGGGAGACCTATCCCGTCACCATCACCATGGAGAACGACGGGGACTGCACCTGGACCGCGGCCGAGGGGTTCCGGCTGGCGGCCACCTCGCCGGACGACAACGCCGACTGGGGGATCAGCGAAGTCCCCCTGCCGGGAGGCGCCTCCGTGCCGCCGAACGGCACCGCGACCTTCAACTTCAACGTGATCGCGCCCGCCGCGCCGGGCTGGCGTCCCTGCCACTGGCGGATGAAGAAGGGCGCCTCCTTCTTCGGGGAAACCGCCGCCGGGGCGACGCGAGTGCTGGTCGGGGACGACAGCGCACAGGACCAGAACTACCCCGCAGTCTCCGGCGACTGGGTGGCCTACGAGGTCAGGAGAGGCACGCCTGAGCAGCCCCAGTATGTCATCTTCGCAAAGGACGTGAGCACGGGGGGGGTGTTCAGGATACCGGATGATGTGAACCTTCCCAGAGACGGCTTCGGGAATCCGCTTGCGCCCTACCAGGAGTTCGAGGTCGCCTATCACCTGTCTCCCCAGCTCTCGGGGCCCTGGCTGGCATGGGTCTGTGATGAAGTAACCGGATATGTGGCGCAGTACGACAGGTACTTCACCTTCTACCAGGTGGACGCGCTGAACCTGGATTCTCCGGGCATGTACCCCATTCAGGCCACCCACCAGGCCGCGGACGCCCAGTGGCCGGCGGTGGACGGCGGCCGGATCGTGTGGGAGGACTACCGCAACGACCCGGACCACCTCGCCTTCTATTCCCAATCATGGGAGCCGGAGAACCCCGACATCTACATCTGGGACCCGGACACCGAGCAGACCTATCCGCTGTGCACCGCGCCCGACTGGCAGATGTATCCTCGCATCTCCGGAGACCTGGTGGTGTGGGAGGATTGGCGGTCTACGACCTGTCGGTGGACACTGACGACGACGGCGTTCCCAACTGGAAGGACGACGACCGACCCTACCCCGATCCGGCGGAGACGCGGCTGACGGCCACCCCGTGGTACGAAATCACCCCCGATATCTCGGGGCGCACGGTCGTCTACGGCGACCTGCGGCGGGATGACGGCCTCTTCCGGGTGGTGGATATCTACGCGCTGGACGTGGACACCCTGGTCACCACCCCCGTCTCCACCGATACCGACTCCGCCAAGGACGGCATCCGCATAGACGGCACTCAGGTGGTCTGGAACGACTACCGATACGGTGTGCCAGACATCTACTGGGTTGACCTCTCCCTGGACTCCCCGCAGCCCCAGCCCCTGGCGGCCAGCAGCGGCCGGGAATCAAGCCCCGATATCGAGGGGCGGCGGCTGGTGTACGCCAAGTACCGGGGCGACTATGGGGTGTGGAACATCGCGATGCAATATCTCTTCACCCATGGCTCGGTGGGGGCGCATACCTTCACCGATGTCACCAACGAGCACTGGGCGTGGAGTTACGTGGAGGCGGTGGCGGCGAACGATGTCGTGCACGGGTTCCCGGACGGAAGTTACCAGCCCGAAATGGTGGTCACCCGGGACCAGATGGCCGTGTACCTGGCCCGGGGAATCGCCGGGGGAGACGATGCCGTGCCAACCGGCCCCGCCACTCCCACTTTCTCGGACGTGCCGACCGACCACTGGGCCTATGACTATATCGAGTTCTGCGCGGATCCCGCCCAGGACGTGGCACACGGGTTCGAAGACGGCACCTACCGCCCCACCCTGCCGGTGGACCGGGGGGCGATGGCGGTGTTCGTGGGCCGCGCACACGCAGGAGGCGAGTCCTTTTTCGACGCCTACACCCCGCCCGGCTCGCCCAGCTTCCCGGATGTCAGAGCGGACAACGCATGGTCCTGGTGCTACCCTCATGTCGAATACCTGAAATCCGAGGGTGTGGTGGGTGGCTACCCGGATGGGCTCTACCACCCGGAAACCGAATGCACCAGGGCGCAGATGGCAGTGTACGTGGCAAGGGCGTTTGGGTACTAAGGGAGGAGCGGCCTCTCACGCAGGCGTTTGTAGGGCGGGCGTGCCTACGCCCGCCGGGCCGTTCCGCACAGCGAGCCCGTCTTGTAGGGCGGGTATATCC
>JALGTT010000042.1 GCA_029821235.1 Candidatus Hebobacteria bacterium
CGGCCGCCGGTCGGCCGGCGCACCACGGCGATGCCCAGTTCCCGGCAGGCATCCGGCTTGACCGTCTTCTCCGCCCGCTGAAAGTGCCCCAGGGAGACGGCGGGAGGCCGCCAGGAGTAGACCCGGAGCGTGGGAGGCGTCTCGCCGGCCATGTGGGCCTCCAGCAGGGCCTCGTCGACGGCCATATTCACCGCGCCGGTGGCGGGGCCGGAGTCAATGAACCGCCAACGCGCGCGGCTCACGGCAACTTCTCCAAGCGCCCCAGGGCGTCGGCCGCGTCCCGGCACAACTCCGCCCCGGCGTTGACCAGTTGCCGCTGGAGGGCGGTCGCCTCTCCCTCCGCGAAGTCCCGGCCGGCCACCGGGGGATCATCTATCAGCAGCACCCTCCTTCCCACCCCGCGCGCCTTGACCGCGGCCTCCAGGTTGTACAGGTTCCCGCGGCCCACCGGGATGCCCGTTACCACCACCACGTCGGCCGCCTTCGCCAGCTCGCAGTTGCGCTGGTGGCTGTCCTCGCTGATGGGGGAGAAGGGCGCCTCCTCCACCCGGGGCAGGTCCAGCGCCTCGGCCTCCAGTTGGTCGCTGTCCGCAACATTCACCACACCCACGGAAACGCTGAACCCGAGTTGGCGGAGGCGGCGCATCAGGGGCAGCCCGGTGCCCGCGCCGCAGATGAGGTGGATCTTGGTCCTGCGGGTCGCCGGGGCGGGAACGGGCAGATGGGAGAGAAGGGTGACATAGGGCTTGCCGGTGGAGGACTGCACCCTCACCTGCACATCGGCCCCATAGGCGGCGCGGATATGCTCCTCGGTGACCACTTCCCGGGGCGCGCCGTGAGCCAGCAATCGTCCCCCGGCCAGCAGCATCAGCGAATCGCAGTACTGGCTGGCGAGGTTGAGGTCGTGGAGCACCACCAGGGTGGCGAGGCCGCGCTCCGCGCTGAGGGTGCGTATCAGATCCAGGATTTCGATCTGATGGTTGATGTCGAGGTGCGCGGTGGGCTCGTCCAGCAGCAGCACGTCGGGCTCCTGGGCGAGGGCGCGTGCGATCAGGCACCGCTGCCGCTCACCCCCGGAGAGATTGGTGATGGGCCGGTCGGCGAACTGGGCAACCCCGGTGAGGGAGAGGCATCGGTCGGCGATCTCGTAGTCCCGCTCCCGCTCCAGGCCGAAGCGCGTGAGATGGGGAGCGCGGCCCATCAGCACCACCTCCCGGGCGGTGAAGGGGAAGCCTACGGTCACCTGTTGGGGTACCACCGCCAGCCGACGAGCAAGTTCCCGTGCGCTCATGCGGTGGATATTGACTCCATCCAGCAGCACCTGGCCTCGCACCGGCGGCAGCACCCGGCTCAGGGCGCGCACCACGGTGGACTTGCCGGAGCCGTTGGCCCCCACCAGACCCACGAACTGGCCGCGGGCCAGGCTGAAACTCAGGTCCCTTACCACCGGGCTTCCGTTGTATGCCAGAGTGAGCGCCAGGGCCTCGAGCACCGGATCCTACCTCACTGGGACTGGGGTCTCGTCTTGAGCAGATAGAAGAAGAACGGCGCCCCCAGCAGCGCGGTCAAGACGCCCACCGGGAACCTCTCGTCCACCGCCCGCGCCGCGGCGTCCGCCGCCACCAGGAAACTGGCCCCCAGCAGCCCCGCGGTGGGCAGCAGCACCCGATGGTCGGCGCCGAACAACTTGCGCGCGATGTGCGGCACCACCAGCCCCACGAACCCGATGATGCCGCTCACCGAGACCGCCGCCGCGGTCACCAGCGCGGAGAGCGATACCACCGAGGTCTTCAGGGATTCCGTCTCCACGCCCAGTTGGCGGGCGCTTTCCTCCCCCAGCGCGAGCAGGTTGAGGTCCCGGGCATGGGAATAGAGCAGCAGGCACCCGCCCCCCACCACCGCGGCCGAGACCCCCACCACCGTCCAGGTTACCTGCCCGGAGAGATTGCCCATCAGCCACAGCACGATGGTGCTCAGGTCCTGGCGGGCGATGGTTATCACCACCGTCACCAGGGCCCACATGAAGGATCCCACCACCACCCCGGCGAGGATGAACGAACTTCGCTCCGTTCGGCCGCGGGCGCGCGCCAGCCACAACACCAGGAACATGGTGACCAGGCCGGAGGCGAAGCCGATCACGCACTTGCCGAGCCCCCCGAAGTAGAGGCCCAGGTGGGCGACGGTGGCGATGCTCGCGCCCAGGGCGGCGCCCGCGGACACCCCCACCAGATAGGGATCGGCGAGGGGGTTCATGAGCAGTCCTTGCAGCGCTCCCCCCGAGACAGTGAGCGCCATGCCCACCACCGCGCCCAACAGCACCCGCGGCAGCCTTTGCCGCCAGAAGATGAAAGCGAGATTGTCGGGGTCGGCAAACGGATGGCCCAGCAGGCCGGCCTTCGCCGAGGCCGCCACCACCGAGAAGGGGATGGCCACCGGCCCCACCTTGATGGCGATGAGGAGGGTCAGCAGCAACAGCCCCGTGAGCCCGGCGGCCAGCGTCACCAGCCGAGCCAGCAGGGAGGGCCTTCTTGCTGTGTGGGTGCCGCTCACTCGATCTCTCCTGCGTCCTCGCGGGCCACCATCTGCGCCACCTCGGGCAGCAATTCGGCGGCGATCTGGGCATGGATGTCGGCCGTCTGCGCGTCGCCGAGCTTCCGGTAGGCCTCGCTCAGCCTCCAGCGGGTCATCGCCTCCAGGACCTGTAGTTTGCCGGCGCGGTCCTCTCGGGGTCTTCCCACCGCCGCGAACATCTCGTCCGTCTTCTTGCCGCGATACTGGTAGTCGCCGATCACCCGCAGAACCTCTTGGAACTCGTGCACCGCCTCCGTCGGCCGTCCTTCTCGCTGGGCCGCCCGGCCCAGGTGATAGTGAGCGTAGGCGTACTCCGTGTCCACGTCAACATCCAGGGCCCGGTAGCGCTGGTAGGGGCTGTGCTCCATCTCCACCATGCAGCGATAGAGTTCCAGGGCGGACTCCTCGTCCCCCAGCTTCTGCTTAGTCTCCGCCAACTGTCGCAGCAGGCGCGTGCTGATGGGGAACCTCTCCAGGGCCTGCTGATAGTAGGTGAGCGCTGTTTCGAGATCGCCGTTGCGTTGGTAGTGCTGGGCCAGCGCCACCCGCCACTGGAAATCCGTGGGCTCCAGCGACACCGCGCGCTTAATCAACTCCTCACCCTCAGTGCCCCCCTTTATCAGGCCGAGTTGACTGAGAACCTGCGGCCAGTTGGGGGCGTAGTCCACCGCCGCCTGGAGGTAGCGCTCCGCCTCCGCGCGCTGGGCGCGAAGTTGCTCCACATCGCCCTCCTGCAGGGCACGCTGGGCGGTGGCGATGGCCCGGCTCGCCCTGTTCGCCGCGCGCTGCGCGAGGGCGTTCCGGGTGGAGACCGTGATGCACGCGGCGACGACGCCGATGAGGCAGAGGGCTCCCGCCACCTGCCAGGGCCCCGGGCGGAGAGAGGCGCGGCGGCGTCTGGCTCCGTGGCCGCGCGTCGTCCGCGCGGAGGGTTCCTCGGCCGCCTGCACGGCCCGGCCGTGCGCCCCATGGGCGAGCAGGCCGGCCAGCAGCCAGAAATTGAGGCCGATCGCGCCGATGTACCAGTCGTAGTCGAAGAGGCTGTGGACCAGCAGCACGGTGACGGCGCCGAGCGCGCCGATGCTGAGTGCCTTCTCGCCCAGGCTCGGCGCGCGTCTGACCGCCCGCAGACCGGTGAACAGCACCGCGCCCATCAGCCACAGGAAGGCGGCTACGCCCAGCGCGCCCTGTTCGGCGAGAATCTGAAGGTAGTTCTCGTGAGCGGCCTCCACATATCCCACGATGGCATAGCGCGGGAAGGCATGCTTGAAGGCGCCGGGGCCGATTCCCAGCCACAGGTGATCGGCGGCCATCATCAGGGTGCTCTTCCAGGTAAGCACGCGGAACATGTTGGAGGCGCTCTCGCTCCCCAGCATCCCGAACACGCGGGCGCGCAGGGAGGATGAGACCGCCAGCGTGACCAGCGCCGCCACCCCCAGCAGCGCGAACGAGCCCAGAGCGATGCACAGATTCCGGCGGGGGTTGGCGCTGGCCCTTGCGATCAGGACCGCCCACACCACCATCGCCGCCATCAGCCCCACCAGGGCGCCCTTGGAGTAGGTGGGAAGCAGCGCCACCACCAGCAGCGCCGCCGCCACCGCCCACAGGGCTCTCCTCCAGCGGCGCGCCGCGGCGACGGCGGCGCTGAGCGCCACGGGAATGTTCATGGCGAGATACCCGCCCAGCGGATTGGGGTTGAAGAAGGTGGCGAAGATCCGCCAGGTGGGATTCTTCAACACGAAATAGTTGATCAGTTTTTCCTTGAGACCGGTGAGGGCGATGGGAAAGGCGGCGACCATCACCATCGCCTGCCAATACCATCGGATGGGGTCCGGGCGGAGGGAATCGGCGAGCATCAACGCGCAGACCAGCACCGCCGCCGCGATGGAGAAGAGATCCAATGTGATATCCGCTTCGCCCGCCACGTGCACGAACGGGAGGGCCACCGCGAAACAGGCGAAGAGCGCGGCGACCGGCTTGGCCGGGGCCGGCGGCATCGCCGCGCGGTTGGCGACGAGGCCGAAGAGAAGCGCACCCATGGCCAGGCGGGAGAGTTCGAGCGAACTGGCATGCACGCTGACCGAGAACAGCGCGCTGACCGCGGAGATGGCCAGAAAGACCGCCAGAGGCAGATGGACTGCGTTGGGGATGAGCGCGAGGCGAAGTCCGCCGGAGAAACGGGCCGCCAGCGCGGCCAGCGCCGCGATGCCGATCAGCCAGGCCGCGAACGACTGCCCGGCCGCTGTGAATCCCCCCCAGTAGAGGGGCGCGTAGAACACCGCGGCGAGCAGGCAGGCGTCGTGAACCACCAGCGCGGTCACGGGGAAGGATCTCTCGTCGCGCGGGCGCCTCATCGCCGGCCTCCCCGCGGAGGGCGGATTCGCGCCGCCGCCATCCTCCACAATGTCTCCAGCGCGACCAGGGCCGCCCGCGCCCAGATGCCGGCCACCGGCAGCCAGCGCGCGTAGACCGGCCACTGCGGGGCATAGTGCTTCCGGTAGAAGCGGACCATGCTGCGGTGAAACTGAATCACCATCGCCAGGGGGCGTTGGTCGCTTCCACGGCCGATGTGGTGCATGATCACCGCCTCGGGCAGGTAGCATATCTGCCATCCCGCCTGATGGGCGCGCAGGCACCAGTCAATGTCCTCTGCATACATGAAGAATCGCTCGTCGAATCCGCCCACCTGCTCCCAGGCCTCCCGGCGGATGCAGATGGCCGCCCCGGATAGCCAGTCCACCTCCCGCGCGGTGTGATGATCCCAGTCCGCCATCAGATAGTCCCGCGTGAACCGGTTCCCCGGGAAGAGTCTCCCCAGCGGGGTATTGCGGAAGATCGCGGCCGCCGGCCGCGGAAACCGCCGACACGAATGCTGAAGCGAGCCATCGGGATTGACCAGCCGGGGGCCGACCGCTCCCGTCTCAGGGTGGGCATCGAGGTATCCCACCAGCGCGGCCAGCGCGCCGGCGCGCACCTCGGTGTCCGGGTTCAACATCAGCAGATGCCGGCCGGAGGCGTGCTCGGCGGCGAGGTTGTAGCCCCGGGCGAAGCCCAGGTTCTGGCCGGCCTCGATGAGGGTGACGGAGGGGAAGCGCTCTCGCACCATATCGGCACTGCCGTCCGTGGAGCCATTGTCAACCACGACCACCTCCACCGCCAGCACGCCCACGTCCCCCATCGTGGAGGCGATTGCTTTCTCAAGGTCGTCGCGGGTGTTCCAGTTGACGATGCAGACGGAGAGGTCGGGGGAGCACATGGGCGGGGCGGCCGGTCATTCCTTCTCGCCCGAGGGTGAGCCGGAAGCGCGCGGTGCCCGCCAGTCGGGGGCCGGAGGCTCGGCCTCATCGAGCAGCATGATGGGAATCCCGTCCTCAATGCGATACCGCCGGCCGCACTTCACACACACCAATCTCTCTCCCTCCAGTTCGACGCTCACCTTGCACTCCGGGCAGGCCAGTATCTCCAGCAGCAATGGATCAAGTGTCATCTCGAGTCGCCCCTTGGGATCGGTTGCGAATCCCTGCGGCGAGCGGGCGGTGTCTCATACATTGATCACCCGGCGCGCTCCCTTGGAGGCAAAGACACCGCCCAGGATTCCTGCCAGCGCGCCTGCGATCAGTCCCCAGGGCTTGTCACCTATCGCTGCGAACCCCAGCACCAGGCCGATGAACAGGCCCGGCACCGGCCCCAGTTTGAATTTCGTCAGCAGCGCGCCCATCATGAATCCCAACAACAGCGCGAGCAGACCCGCATACATCAAGGCACCGGCGAACGTCATGCTGGCGGCGCCGATGTTGATCACCAGCAGTTGGGTTGGCACTTCCTTGTGGATGCCGTACCTGACCATGGTCACCAGGAACGCCACCAGCCCACCGGCGATAGCGGACCGCGTAAGCCGGACGTTCTCGGGAATCTCCTTCCCCTGCTCTCGCTCGATCGCCGCCCTCTTGCGGGCCGCGAAACCCTCCGCCTGGCCGATGGATCCGACCTTGGCCGTCGGCTTCTCGACGGGGCGGAAGATGGACTGATCCTCCCCGACGTACTGTGAAAGATCAACTGACAGCGCATTGGGGTCGCCGCCCGCCGCGGAGGCGCTCGGCGTCTGCTGACCGAGGGGCCTCAGTACATCGTCTCCCACCGGGTTGGCGGCCTGGGTCACGCTGGCCGGGCCGGGCGGGGCTGTCTCTTCCTGGGGCGGTTGCGGCTCCGGCGGCTGGGCCAGGAGCGGGGGGGGCTCCGCGGGTGGTGGCGCGGCGCCAGGGACCTCCGCCTCCGGAGCATCCGCCGGCGCGTCAGGCTCAGGGAGCTCGTCGCCCCCAGCCGGAGGCCTGCTGGTGACCTTGGCTCCCGGAGGAAGCATGGGGCGCTTGCACCACTCGCACACGTCGGTGGTACTGCTATCCATGCCACATCGTACACACAGCATCGCCGATCAAACTCCTTCCCCGCCGCCGCCCGGGGCAAAACTCAACTTCTCGCATCACGTGAGGCCGTCATCTCTCTCGGCCACACTCATCCGGCCGGCAATTGCCGGTCCCATCATCATGCTACCGCAAACGCGCCGAGTTCACAAGGCAGAGGGCCGCTCGATGTCGCGCGCGCCGCGCTTGTCGTCCCCTGCTTGTTACGAAGGGACGCCCTTCAGCACCTCCTCCAGGGCGGCGATCAGCCGCTGGTTCTGCTCCGGCAGCCCGGTGGTGACCCGAAGGTGGGTCGGCGCGCCGAAGACATCTCCCGTGCGCACGATCACGCCGCGCCGCAGCAGTTCCTGGAAGACCTGCCGGCAGTCCCGTCCCACCTCCACCCAGACGAAGTTGGCGTGGCTGGGGGTGTAGTCCAGCCCCAAGCGCGCAAACTGTTCATACAGATAAGACAGCGACTCGCGGTTGAGGGTTCGCGAGCGCGCCACCTGCTCGGGGTCCCGCAGGCTCGCCGCCGCCGCCACCTGGGCGAGCGTGCTCACGTTGAACGGCTCGCGCACGCGCTCCATCGCGCCGGCCAGCGCGGGCGTGGTCGCGCCATACCCGATGCGCAGCCCCGCCAGCGCGTAGACCTTCGAGAAGGTGCGCAGCACCACCACATTCCGGCCCTCCCGCACCAGGGCCAGGCTGTCGGGATACTCGGGTGACTCCACATATTCGTGGTAGGCCTCGTCGAGCACCACGATGGTGTGGTCGGGGACTTCGCGCATGAAGCGCGCCAGTTCATCCCTGGTGACGATGGTGCCGGTGGGGTTGTTCGGGTTGCCGATGAACACCAGTTTGGTGCGCTCGCCGAGGCGGCCGGCCATCGCCTCCACATCATAGCGAAAGTCCTTCAGCGGGACGTACACCGGAGCCGCGTCCATCAGCTTGGCGGTAAACTCGTACTGGCTGAACGGCCCCTCGCACATCATCACTTCGTCCCCGGGGTTGAGAAACGCGAGCCCGAGGTTGTGGATGAGTTCGTCGCTGCCATGCCCGATGAGGATCTGGTCGCCCGCAATTCCCAGGTGCTCGGAGAGCGCCGCCCGCAACTCCCGGCAGTCGTTGTCCGGGTACAGGCGCACCCCCTCGGCCGCTTTCCTCATCGCGTCCACCGCCCGCGGGGAGGGCCCCAGTGGGTTCTCGTTGGAGGCGAGTTTCACTATGTCGTCCAGCCCGAACTCCCGCTGCACCTCTTCGATGGGCTTGCCGGGCACATATGGCCGCAGTCCCCTCACACAGGGACGGGTCAGGTCCTGCTCGCTCATGCCTCGTTCTCCTCTTCGTCCTCGGGACCCGCGATGGGCTTTATCCGCAGGGTCTTGGTCTCGCCCCAGTTCAGCGCGGCCTCCACCTTCCGTTTCTGCTCCAGGGACAGCCGGTCGGAGGCCAGCAACTCCTTCAGGGACTTGCTGGTGGCGTCGGTCACCGAATCCCACAGCCCGAGCGGCTCCAGCGTCTTTCTCAGCCGCGCCTTGTCCCAGCCCGCGATGCGCTTGTAGGCCCGCCGCTGGGCGAGATACCCCGCGCCTTCGACCTGCTCGGTCTGGCATGCGTCGAGGTAGGCGTTGATCTGGCGATCTCCCCATATTCCCTCAGCAACGCGCCGATGTCAACCTCCCGCAGGTCATCCGGCACCACCGGCGCGCGGAAGAGAGGGCAATATTCCCGGTAGGGGCACCAGTCGCAGTGCGCCCCCGCGTTCGGGTCGAAATCCCCCACCTCGATTCTCGCCACCGCCTCGGCCACCGCGGCCCGGGTCTCCTCCAGGAACTCCTCGCTGTGATCGACCTGAAGCGGGAAGTCGTGGAGCAGATAGAGGAAGGTGGTGGTCACCCGATGGCCCGGGTAGAGTTGGTCGGCCGCCATCCGGTAGATGGCCAGTTGGCGGTCCTTCTCCGCCATGGGCTGAGTGGGCATGGTGCGCCCGGTCTTGTAGTCTATCACCTCGACAGACTGGTCGGGCAGCACGTCGATGCGGTCAATGCGTCCGTTGAGGGTGTGGTCCCCGCCCAGGGGGATGTTGAAGAACCGCTCCGTGGCGGCCACCCTCCGCCCCTCGGGCAGCGGAAAGTGGCGCTCGTAGTGGCGGCGCACGATATTGATCCCCTGCTCGAAGAAGGCCTGCCGCCGATTCTCCGGCACATCCGCCTCCCGCGCCTGCCAGGCGTTGATGAAGGCCTGGGCCACCTCCTCCAGGGAGGGAATTTCGAGGTGCTTCGGGTCGTACATGAAACGGAGCGCCTCGTGCACCGCGCTCCCGAAATGCAGTTCCGGGGCGGTGGGAACGGGGATGCGGTCCACATATTGCAGTTTGTACCGCTGGGGGCAGGTGTCGTAGGTGGAGAAGCGGGTGAAACTGATGCGCATATTCGTTACTCCTCTTCCTCCGCATCCTCCGTCGGGCCGACGTAGAAGGCTCGGTTGAGCAGGAAGTGCCGCTCCGTCCATCTCTGGCCCCGGTCCCGGCCGGTCTTGATGAGACCGAGCGCCATGTTCACCTTCGCCCCAAGGTCCTCCGCATAATGCAGGGCGACCGCCTCCGCGGTCATGGGCTCCTTGGGGGAGCCGAACTCCATCTCCCCATGGTGGCTGAGGATGAGGTGGCTGAGGAGCCGCTTCGTCTCCTCCGGGAAGCCGGGGATCTGGTCCGCCAGCCTCCGCACCCGCCTTTCCCCGAGCACCAGATGTCCGAGCAGCTTGCCCTCGTCGCTGTAGTCGAAGGCGGTGTCCCAGGTGAGTTCGTCAACCTTCCCGATGTCGTGCAAGATGGCCGCCGCGATCAGGAGGTCGCGGTCGAGTTGAGGGAACACCTCCGCGGTCTTCTCGCACAATTCGAGCACCTCCACCGTGTGCTCCAGCAGCCCTCCGATGTAAGCGTGGTGCAAGCTCTTGGCGCCGGGGGCGGTGATGAACTTCTTTCTGAACTCCTGATCGCGGAAGAGTTCAAGCAGCAACCCGCGCAGGTGCTCGTTGCGCACCGATTTCACCGCCTCCGCCAGGCGGGCCTCCATCGTCCCCACGTCCTTGTCGGTGCGGGGGAGGTAATCGCTGGCCTCTTCCTCCGGCAGCGCGCGGATCTGCTCGATGCGCAACTGGAGTTCATCGCGGTAGGTTTCCGCGGTCGCGGCGACCTGCACCACATCCCCCTGGGAGAACTGGGCGGCCAGTTGGACCGCGTTGTCCCAGACGCGTGCGGGGATCGAGCCGGTGGCATCACAGAGTTTCAGGTTGAGGAACTGGCCGCTCCTGCCCCCCTGCCGCAACTCCTTGTACACCACCAGGTATCTCCCCTCGATCCGTTCGCCGGCCGAGATATCCGCGATTCGCTGCTCGGACATGTTGCCTCCCGAACCGCGCGCCTTGGCCCCCGTGGGCGCCGGCTCAATACCGTCTCTCCACCTCGCACCCCTGATAGTACTTCTTCAGGATGCTCCGATAATCCCACCCCTTGTCCGCCAGTCCCGCGGCGCCCACCTGGCACATGCCCACCTGGTGCCCCCAGCCCGCGCCGTAGATGACGAACACCACGGGCAGGTCTGAGGGACGCTCCCGGTAGGACTCGATGGCGAAGGTGGCCGACCGAACGCCGAGCAGACTGCGGATGGGCCCTCCGCCCTCGACGGTGACGAGTTTCCGCGAGCCGATCACCGCCAGCCTGGTGACCATCCCGGAGTCGGCCCGCCCGGATACCCGCACATCGAGCAGTTCCCCAAAATTCCCCAGTTCCTCGGCGAGCCGTTTCTTCATCTCCGCGCGGCCCACCGTGTTCCACCAGCGGATCTTGTCGCTTCCGGCGTAGCGGGACTGATAGCAGTTCACCCGGGGCGCGTACTTCAGATACCGCTTGAGCCGCTCCCCCGACAGCGGGAACTCCAGGTTCACGCCATCCCCGGGGTCGAAGTCCGGGACCCCCCGCAGATAGGGGACGGGGCGCTGGTCGGGCCAGTAGTCCTCGTTGTCCGCGGTGTGTCCGCCGCAGGTGGAGGAATAGAGCGTGTCCGCCAGCCGGCCCTGATAGGTGAGGACCTCGCCCCTCGTCTCCGCCACCGC
>JALGTT010000407.1 GCA_029821235.1 Candidatus Hebobacteria bacterium
GTGGTTCTTCAATCACCTCCAGCGCGATCTCCTCGACCTCGCCGTAGTCCAGTCCGTCGACGAACTCGTCTCCCTCATCAATCGCTACCGTCGCCTCTATAATCGGCACCGCGCTAAACCCGTCTCCATGCCCAGCCTCTCCCGCTTCCTCAATAGGCTCAGAACTTTCAAGACAGGTCACTAGCCACATCCCGGCCTTCAGGCCTAGGGACCCATGCCCGCCATGGCTGGCATAGGAATGCCAGCCCTACAGGAACGGCCGCCAACAGAAGCAGGCAGCAGGGCAGCAAAGGCTGCCCCGTCCTCCACACGCTGCGGCTATATTATATCATGCCGCGTCAACCCTTTTGGCGAAAAAGCAAGTAAGTTACAGGGTTTTCATGGTGCTCGTCAGGCGTCGAAACGCGCACGTTTCCGCTTGTGGGCCGCGTATGTCGGGCTCCGCTTCGCGCCCCCTCCGGACCGCAGGCTGGGAGCTTGCGCCACTATGTCAGTCAAGCATATCCGCGGCCCGAATCCTGAACTCCATGGGTGGACACGCCCAGATGGAGCGCAGGCGGCCGCGCAGGAGCAGACGGTCCCGCAGTGGTTTCACGCACGGTGAGGCGAGCGCGCAATCCCCGACAAAGACCACCGGGCGGTCAACCTCCTCCGGCACCGGCGGGTCCTTGCCCACGATCACCGCCAGCGGATGCTCCTCATCCAGCAGCCCCTCCGCCTTCAGCCGGTCCAGGCCCCGCCGCACGTAGTACGAGCACGAGCGGCAGTAATCCCCTGCGTAGACCCGCAGGCCGGGGAACTTCGCCTCGGATAGTTCGACATCGGGCCGGGCGAACGGCCGGCGCACGGACTCGATGGTCTCGCCGAGCACCTCGATCTTGCTCAGGTCCCCCTCCCCCAGCCCGGCCTCCGCGGCCAGGCGGGTGGTGTCCACCTCGTCGGGGGCCAGCCCCATCACCGCGCCCGCCACCGCGTCCAGCGCCACCGCATCCGCGCCCTGGGCGGAATGGTCCGCCTCCTGGGCGACCAGGGCATCCAACACGTTCAAGTCAATCCGCCGGATGCGCAGGAGATCGGTCAACTTGCGCGCCAGGGCCAGGTCCCGGTAGCAGTGTTGATAGAGTTTGTCCTCGTCGGAGATGATCCCGTGCAGGTTCTTGATCGCCAGGGTCACCATGGTGAGGCTGTGTATCTTCATCACCGGCAGGTTGATGAAGACCTCGGCGTCGAGGATGGTGCGCGGCACGTGGGCGCGTCGGAGCACCTGCGCCTCCGGCAGGTCAATCTCTACGAACTCGTCCTCCTCCAGGTAGACGACTTCGAGGCCCGCCCCCTCCACGGCCGCCAGCATCCCCGTCGCCTCGAAGCACCCGCGGGTGGTGTTCGCTTCCGTCCGGTACTTGGCGGTCGAAATGCTCCTCCCCTCGGCCACGATCACCCGCTTCGCCCCCGCCTCCCGGCACAACTCCCCCACCGCCACCACCACCCGCGGATCGGTGGCGGTCGGGGCCGGCCGCGGGGAAAACACATTGGGCTTCAACACCACCGACTTCCCGCGCACCAATGCTCCCAGGTCGCAGACGCGCGCAACCGCATCCGAGACCGCGGCGCGGATGCGGTTGCGTGGGGAAACGCGCAGAATACAGACAGGTGGCAACTAACGCACCCCCGCCGGCCGCGCGATTTCCAGGATTACGTGATCCCGGTCGTCGTCCAGCACGGTGCTGGCAAACAGAATCTCGATACCGACTACCTTTCCGTCGGGGCCATAGTCGGCCACCACGTCCTCGGAAATGGGCTTGCTTTCCACTTTTCCCTCGGACCCAGGACGCAGACGGATATAGAGCGCATCCGCCTCCGGGTCGTACTCAATCTTCATTTCAGTCCTCCCTGCCGCGGTAGAAGACCTTGACCGTGATCACCACGACCTCGCCGGGCTCGTCCGCGTAGATGACTTCGACCGTCTTCTCATTGTACCTCATTTCGCCGAACGGCGAGCGGCCTCCATAGGGCAGTTGGTGCTTGACTCTCCACTTTCCCTGCCTGGCAGGTTCGCGCGAGCCATGGAGAATAGCCGCGATGATCTCATCTTCGCTCGCCCCTCTCTCCCGGGCCCTGGACATGGCATGTGCAGAGAGGCGAACCGGCTTGCCTGTTTTCATCTACCCCTCCATCCTCCCCACGATCGCCTCCGCCATCTCCCGCGTCCCCACTGCGGTCGGGTCATCGCGGGTGGGCTTGAGGTCATAGGTGACGTCCTTGCCCTCGGCGATCACCGCGGCCACGGCTTGTTCCACCCGGTCCGCCGCCTCTCTCTCGCCCAGGTGGCGGAGCATGAG
>JALGTT010000408.1 GCA_029821235.1 Candidatus Hebobacteria bacterium
CAACCCGTCGAAATGCGACAGGTCGAACCACAGGTTCCGCCGCCGCTTCGCCTGCGCCGCGGTCTCCAGCACCTCCGGCAGGTGTGCCGCAGACACCACGATCCGCGCTCCGGGGACCCCGGCCGTCGCCTCCACGATCTCCTCCACCGATGCCGGCGGCAGGTCGAGAATGGGTGGGTGGTGGCGCTCGTCCTCCAGCCTCACCTGCACGATCAGCGCCCGCCCGAGGCCGGCCGCCTCCCGCGCCGCCTCCGCGCAGAGCGCGATCTCGTATCCGTGGAAAGTGGGCGCAAGGCGGAACGCACGCACCTGGCAACAGCGCGCCAGACGTCTCATCTGTTCCCGCCAGTCCGGGACTCTCAGATTGACCACCGGCGCGGCCCACAGTTGCCGCCGTCCCTGGATGGCGCGCAGCAGTTCCTCGTTGGCCGGCTCCGGGTCAGCGTAGAAGAGCCCTTCGAAGGGCGACACCACCGCCCGCGCGATGTGGTTCTCCTTCATCACCCGCGCCAGGCCGGCCGCGGTCCCGCGAATCGGCCGGAACGGCCACTGTCCCAGGAAGGCGCACATGTCCACCCGTCTCATCGGCCGAGCCTCCGGGCGAGCAGCCGCTCTGCGTTCCCGCCGAGAATCAACTTCCGCTCCCGTTGCGTTATCTTCGCCTCATCGGTGCCGAACACCACCCGCTCCGCGCCCAGCAGCCTCACCGCCAATTCCAACATCCCCGCCTCCGGCTCTCCGCCGGCGATGTCCACGTGCAGGTTCGGGTGGGGAGCGATCGCCTTCAGCCCCGGCTCTCCCGCGCCGGTGAGGTGGGCCATCACGATCATCGTCCTCGGGTGCCGGGCGGCCAGAGCGGCGACATCGGCGGGAGTGGACTCGCCGCTGCGCCTGCCGGGGCGCCCCCGCCAAGCGTGTTGGAGGATGGGGATGCCGAGTTCGGCCGCGCGCTGCGCGATGGGGTCCACCCGTTCATCGCTCGCCTTGCATGCCGTCCACAACTTGATGCCCCCCATACCGCCCCCCACCACACACCGCTCTATCTCCCGCAGCGCGTGCGCGCGGTGGCGGGGGTTGACGTAGCAGAACCCGATCACCCGGTCCGGGTGTTCCGCCATCAGCGCCAGCACGGTGTCGTTCCCCCGCGTCACCGCCCCCGGGGAGGGGGAATGCGACCAGTCCGCCAGGGAGTTCAGGCAGATCCAGCGCACCCCGTGATAGTCGGCGGCAGCCAGGGCACGCCGAAAGGCGCGGCGGAGGGCAGGCAGATCCTGTTCGTAGCCGGGATGCGCGTGAAAATCAATGATCACTGCTCTCCGCGCCTCCCCTACCACAGGTGCAGCAGCGCGTCCACCGGCGCGTAGTCATCGGTGAGAGTGGGCACGTCATTGGTCTGAATGGGCCCGCTCAGGTAATGGCCGACGCGCTGCATCAGGTCCGGGTCCTTGATCATCTTCCCCTGGAGCCGCCTCGCCCGCGCGCGCAGGGTCTCGATCTTCACCGGCTTGGAGGAGCGAAGAGCGAAGATCTCGATGTTCATCAGCGTGCCGGACTCGGGCACGGTGAACGGATAGGCGCGCCCGAACACCCCTTTCATGGTGCGATAGACGGACCGGAAGAACTTGCTCTTCGAGCCCTTGAGGGTGCCGATGGTGTTGTTCACGAACACGCCGTTCGGGGTCAGGTGGTCCTTCACGATGGTGAAGAACTCCCTGGTGGTGAGGAAGAACGGCACCGTGTCCGCGTAGTAGGCGTCCAGCACGATCAGGTCGTACTTCTGCTTGCTGCGGCGCAGGAACTGCCGGCCGTCGGCCTGGTGGATCTTCAGGCGGGAGTGTTCCTTCACGTAGAAATAGCGCTTTGCGATCTTGATCACATCGGGGTCGATCTCGACCGCCTCCACCTTCACCTTCGGGTAGTCCCGCACGAACCGCTTGGGGATGGTCCCTCCCCCCAGCCCGATCACCAGCACGCTGCGGATGTCCGGGTTGAAGAGGAAGGCGAGGTCAATGTAGTCGCTGTAGGGCAGGCCGCGCCCGTGGGGGTCGGAGCGCAGCATCTGGGTGTGCCAGATATTGTCCGCCCGCAGCCAGCGGTAGGTTTCGTCCTCGGTGACGAACAGGTGGTGGTAGGG
>JALGTT010000043.1 GCA_029821235.1 Candidatus Hebobacteria bacterium
CCGCTCATGCCGGAGAGGGTGGAGATGGTCACGGAGTTCCCCACCTGGCAGTTGTGGCCCAGGTGAGTGGAGGCCATCAGCAGACAGTCGTCGCCCACGCGCGTGACGTTTCCCTCCCCGGTGGCGCGGTGGATGGTCACGTACTCCCGCACCACGGTCCGCTTGCCCAGAATGACGCGGGTGGGCTCATCGCGATAGCGCTGGTCCTGGGGCGCGCCGCCCACCGCGGCCCCGAACCCGATCCGGCATCCATCGCCCACCGAGGTGTACTCCAGCAGCACGTGCGCGTCCACCACCGCGCCCGCGCCCACCTTGGAGCCGTAGCGGATCACAGAGTAGGGGCCGATTTCGGCGTCGTCGGCGAGTTCGCAGTCAGGCTCGACGATTGCTGTGGGATGAATGCGCGCCACGTCAGGCCTCCTGATTCGCGTCCGGGGATGGGGACGACTTGGCGCCCGGCGACAGCGTCTCATCCCCGCGGTCGGGGCGCATCGCAAACAGGTACTCCCCCTGGGCCACCACCTCTCCGTCCACCCGGCCCACCACCGCCACCCGGCCGATGTCCCCCTTGGTCTTCAGGATGGTCACCTCGGTGACCAACTGGTCCCCGGGCAGAACGGGGCGCCGGAAGCGCATCTTGTCTATCCCCGCGAAGAAGGCCAACTTCCCCTCGTTGCCGGTGGTGGCCAGCAGCAGGATGCCCCCCACCTGGGCCATCGCCTCCACGATCAGCACCCCCGGCATGATGGGGTTGCCGGGGAAATGTCCGTTGAAGAAATCCTCGTTGACGGTCACGTTCTTGACGCCCACGGCCCGCTTGCCGGGCTCCAGTTCCAGAATCCGGTCCACCAGCAAGAAGGGGTAGCGGTGTTGCAGAACCGCCTGGATCTGGTTTATATCCATCTTCATTCGTCTTCTCCCCTTATTTTCGTGATCCGGCCGACCGGCGCTCCCGCAGCGCGGATGCCAGCCGCACGTTCAGGTGATGGCTCGGCCGCACGGCGATCACCTGTCCCACGAACCGAAACCCGCAGAGAGAGAGGTCTCCCACCAGGTCGAGCGCCTTGTGTCTCACCACCTCGTCCGGAAACCGCAGTTCTCCCGAGTAGCCGTCCTCCTTCACCACGAACGCGTTTTCCGCGCCTCCACCCTTCGCCAGCCCGGAGGCGAGCAGGGCCTGATACTCCCGCTCCAGGCAGAAGGTGCGGGCCGGCGCCAACTCGGCCGCGAACCTCGCCCCCGTGAGTTCCAGCCACACCGCCTGCGCGCCCGCTGCGCTCCCCGGGTACTCCACGGCCACCGCCAGGGCGAGGCGCTCCGCGGGCAGCGCCGCCGCCCAGGAGCCCTTCCCCGTCACCCACACCGGTTCGGCGATCCGGTGCACGGTCCTCGGCGCGGCCAATCTCCGCCTCCCCGCCCTCGCGATCAACTCCGCCCACGGACGGGCGCTGCCGTCACAGGCCGGGGTCTCCGGCCCGCGCAGGACGATGCGCGCATTGTCCACACCCATCGCCCACAGCGCGGCCAGCAGGTGCTCCACCCCCCGCGCCTCCGCGTGATCCCTTCCCAGGGTGGTGGCGCGCTCGGTGCTCACCACCCAGTCGGCATTGGCGGGGATCTCGCCCCCGGACTCCGTGGCGATCACGATGCCGCTGTCCGCCTCCGCCGGCGCCAGCGTAACCGCCGCGGGCGCGCCGCTGTGAAGGCCTATCCCTTCCTTAGTAACCGGACGAGCGAGGGTCGTCTGTCGGGCTGATCTTGCCATTTCCGGCGCCTTGGCGGGGATTATAGCACCCCGCGCGTCGGGGTGTAAAGAAACGCCCCTCTCCGGCCCTTCGCCTACGGGCCGTCGGGGCAGGCCTTGAGGTAGTGGAGCACGTCGGCGAGTTTGGCCGCTGCAAGCGCGACCTTGTCGTCGGCGGCCCCGTAGTAGATGCGCAGTTCGCCGCGCGCGCGATCCAACACCGCGCCGGTGGGGAACACCACATCGTCCACATCCCCCACCCGCTCGTATTCCGCTCTGGGGCCGAACACCCAGGCGGGGCTGCGGCGGATGATCTTCCACGGCTCCTCCAGGTCCAGCAGGGCCAGCCCCACCCGGTAGATGCTGCCGCCACCGGTAACCCTCACCCCGTGATAGAGAATCAGCCATCCCTCCGGGGTTTCGATGGGCTGAGTGGCCAGCCCCACCTTGTGGTTGTCCCACCACCCCGGCCTGGTGGGGAGCAGCACCCGGTGGTCGCCCCAGTGCTTGAGGTCGGGGGAGAAGGAAATCCATACGTGCGCCTCTCCCCGGATGATGGGCCGGTGAATCAGCGCGTAGCGCCCGTCGAAGAGGTGGGGGACGAGGGAGGCGTCCTTGTCCTCCGGCGGCACCAGAGGGCCGTAGCGGCGGAAGGTGCGGAAATCCGAGGTGGTGGCGAGGGAGACCAGCGGACCGCCCCGGGAGAAGGAGACATAGGTGATGGCGTATTCCTTCCGGTCCTCCAGCCACACGATGCGGGGGTCCTCCAGCCCCCACTGCTCCTCCTGGAACTCGATGTCCGGCACCAGGGTGGGCTCAGGCTCCACCCGCCAGCCGGTCCGGCCGTCCTTGCTCCTCGCCGCGGTCAGGTGAGAGAAGCCCCGCAGGTCCTCCACCCTCACCAGCAGCAGCGTCTCCCCATCCACCTCCGTCGCGCCGGGGTTGAACACGGAGTTTGCGGGATAGGGCCAGTCCTCCGGCCGAAGGATGGGGTTGTGCTCGTAGCGCGCGAACAGGCCCTGGGCTTGCTCGTGATGCGCGAGCATGGCGCGCCAGTCATGGCAATGCGGGTCCGTCATCTGTTTCGTTCCTTGCTTCCTGGAGCGAAAAATTTTGCCCAACATGATACTGGCCCATCGCCCCTTTGCCAAGTGGGCCGGCGCGCTTCTTGCCGCGGGCGGGTGGGGTTGATATACTACCGCCCGACCCGCCGCCCCGGCCATCCGCGCCCGGCGTCGGCGCACTTATTGAGGGAGTTGACACAGTGAAGAAACGAAACACGTCATCGGCCGCACGAGACGCGAAACTCGACGCGCTGGTGCGCAGGGCGAGGCGGAACCTCGCCGCCGGCAAGTCCCCCCGCGCGGGGTTCTCCCAGGCAACGGCGCAATTGCTCGCGGCCCGCTACTCGCACTTCGCCGATATCCGGGACGAAGAGGGATTCCTGGCCGACAGTGCGCTGGTGGTAACCCGCCCGGACACTCCCCGGCCCTGGCTGCATTTGCTCTGCAGCGCGCACGATGACGTGTACGGAGTGATGGGGTCGTTCTGGAGCCCGACCGGGTTGGGTTTCCTGTGCTACGACAGCGTGCTCGCCGGGCCCATCACCTCACACAAGGACACCAGTTACGTCCCCACCTGTCCCCGCTCCACCGATGCCCGGGAGTTCTATCTCCGGGAGGAGGGCGCGGGAGGCAAGGCCCGCATCTGGCACATGCTCCCCCAGGTGGGGAGAGACATGGAGGACTACTCCGGCTACACCTGCCGGTTCGGGGTGGGCTGGGTGACCACCGAGGCGGCGCGCAACCAGATTCACTCCCGCCTGCGCGTGTTCGTCCCCGTCCACGACACCTGTGAGGTGTGGACCATCACCCTCACCAACCGCAGCAAGCGCTCCCGAAAAGTGAAACTCTTCACGCGCGTCAACTGGGGGCTGGACAGCCATCCCTCCTATTACTTCGACCCCCGCATGACCTCCATGGGCGACCACCTGAAGGACCTGCGCGCCATCGTCGCCCTCAACATGCACAAGGCGAACGCGCTTCCCCGCGCCGGGTTCATGATGTCCAGTGCGGCTTTCAAGGGGTTCGACCTGAGCGGCGAGGAGTTCACCGGCGGCGGGTACTACCGGCCGTTCCCGCGGGCCGTGGAGGAGGGCCGCTGCCGCAACTCGACCGGCCTGCAGCCGTACATGGGTCTGGTGGGCGCGCTTCAGTTCGACGTGAACCTGCCGCCGGGAGGCTCGCGCACCCTGCACATTCTCGTCGGGCGCACCGACCTGGACAAGCGCGCCTACCGCAGACACCTGAGCGCGCTCAGGCGCAAGTTCCTCAGCGCGGACGGAGTGGAGCGGGAGTTCCGCGCCATGCAGCAGGCCTGGCGCGCGAAACTGAGCCGGGTGGTGCTGCGCACCCCGGACGAAGAGGTGGACCGCACCTACAACATCTGGCTCAAGTACCAGCAGCACAACACCGCGCGCTTCATCCGCGCCCTGGACCAGGTGGGATACCGGGACATCCTCCAGGACATCCTCGGCATCTGCAACTTCGACCCCGAATACGTCCGCAACTTTCTGCCCATCGTACTCAACTACCAACTTCGCGATGGCCGCGCCATCCGGCAGTTCTTCAAGTACCCCGACACCAACGCGCCCAACGACGAGCGGATGTACGGAGACAGCCCGGCGTGGATCGCCGACACCCTGGTCACCTACCTGGAGGAGACCGGCGACCTCGCCCTCCTGGACGAGCAGGTCGGCTTCTACGACCTGGAGACCCACCGCCGCGACAACACGGTGAAGAAGAGCGTGTACGAGCACGCGGTGATCGCGCTGGAGGGGCTGTTCGAGAACAGGGGCCAACGCGGGCTCTGCCGCATCGGCTACGGGGACTGGAACGACGCCATGGACGGGCTCTCCAAGCGGGGCGAGGGAGTGAGCACGTGGCTCTCCGCGGCCCTCATCTTCGCCGCGCAGCGGATGCTTTCTCTCGCCCGCTACCTGGGAGACGAGCGCACCGCGGCGCTGATGGAGCGCATCATCTCGGTCACCACCAAGGCGATCAACGACAATGCCTGGGACGGCCACCACTATGTGTTCGGGTTCAACGACGACGGAGTGGCGATCGGGTCGGAGACCAGCGAAGAGGGCCGCATGCACTGCACCGTCAACGCCTGGACGCTGTTCACGGGGGTGGCGGCCGCGGCCGGCCGGGAGGAGAAAGTACTGCGCGCCTTCGAGCGGCTGTGGACTCCCATCGGAACCGCCTCGCTGGACATTCCCTACACCGCCAAGAGCCGGGACCTCGCCGGCCGCATCGCGGACATGGCCGCCGGGCAGTTCGAAAACGGCGCGGTCTACACCCACGGCCATTCGTTCTTCATCTACGCGCTGGCGGCCACCGGCCGCGCCGATCAGGCCTACCGCGAGATGAAGCTCTCCATGCCTGGCAACACTTTCCCGGACATCGCCACCGGTCCACCCCACCAGCAGTCCAACTTCGCGGTCGGCCCCTCCCATCCCCACTTCGGGATGAACCCCTACAGCAACTTCACCGGCTCGACCGCCTGGTATCTGAAGACCATGGACAAGATGGTCGGCATCCTGCCCGACTTCGACGGTCTGCGAATCGCGCCCTCCGCTCCCTCCGCGTGGAAGGAATACCAGGTGCGCAAGCAGTTCCGCGGCGTGGACTACCGCTTCACCTTCCACCACACCAGCGGCAAGAGCAGGGTGAGGTCCGTGAAGGTGAACGGCGAGGCGCTCGCGCCGGTGGACGGCGAGTACAAGATCCCCCTGCCGGCCCGCAAGCCCCGCCGGCCGGTGGAGGTGGAGGTCGAGTTGTGAGCGAGAACACCGCGCTCGACGCGCTGCTGGCGAGGCGTCCCGAACTGGCCCCCTGCCGGGCGCAGATCGCCGCCGCGCGGGAGGCCCTCATCGCCGCGTTTGCGCGGGGCGGGAAACTGCTCCTCTGCGGCAACGGCGGCAGCGCGGCCGACTGCGAACACATCGCGGGCGAACTGCTGAAGGGGTTTGAGAGGGAGCGCCCCCTGCCGGAGGATCTGCGCGCGCGGCTGGCCGGGCAGGGGCCGGAGGGCGAACTGCTCGCCGCGCGGCTCCAGCGCGCGCTGCCCGCGGTGGCGCTGACCACCCATGTCTCGTTCGCCACCGCCTTCGCCAACGACGTGGATCCCCGCCTCGTCTTCGCGCAGTTGGTGCAGGCATTGGGGAGAGAGGGGGATGCGCTGCTGGCGATCACCACCTCGGGCGGCTCGGAGAACGTGGTGCTGACGGCGCGCGCCGCGCGGGCGGTGGATATGACCGTGATCGGGCTCACCGGCCCGTCCGGCGGTCCCCTCGCGGCCCTCTGCGATGTGTGCATCACCGCCCCAGGGGAGGGGACGGCGGAGATCCAGGAGAGCCATCAGGTCGTCTACCACCACCTCTGCCGCGAGGTGGAGGCCCACTTCTTCCCACAGGCTCCACCCGCATGATCATCCTCGACGACCGCGGTCTGCCCGATCGCATCGGTGACCTGGAGATAGTGAGCAGGCTGGGCCGGCGGCCCATCACGCACGCCTTCCACGACGTGGACGGCACACACTCGCTCATCCGAGAGTGGCCGCCGGTGATGAGCGCCATCCTCTCCTGGGTGATCGCCAACGGCCTGCCGGAGGGATACGACACGGGGGAGAACGCGGCCGACATCGCCGCCCGCGTGGACTCCCTGCGCACCGAGGAGACCGACCGCTTTGCCATGGAGTCGGCCGGCCTCGCCGCCCTCACGCAGATGGAGTGGGCGATCCGCCGCGCGCTCCAGGAGGGCGCGGTCTCGCCGCCCGGCGGGCCGCTCGACGAACGCGAGGCCGCGGCCAACGCGGAGATCATCCGCGCCATCTGGAGGGGGCAAGAACGTTTCCCTCACATCCCCGATTCTTCCCGCGTGCGCGACTTCGTGGCCGCCCACACTCCGCGCCTGTTCCGCCTCTACGAATCAGTGCTGGCGAAGGCATCCCGCGACCGCAACCTCGCCGCCGCGCGGAAAGACCCTGCCGCCTGGCGGGTGCCGGGGTCGCTGGAGTTCCTGGAGCGTCTGCGCGCGGCCGGGGTGAAGAACTACTTCGTCACCGGCGCGGTGGTGTCCAGCGCGGAGCGACCGGAGGGGATGATGGAGGAGATCATCGCGCTCGGCTTCAAGGTCGGCCCGGGCGAACTGGTGGAATCAGTGCAGGGCTCCGACTGGGACCGAAAGATGCCCAAGCATGAGGTGATGGGCCGCCTGCTGCGCGACCTGGGCATTCGCGGGGAGCAAGTCCTGGTGGTGGGCGACGGCCGCAGCGAGGTGCAGGCCGGGGTGGCGATGGGCGCGGCGGTGCTGAGCCGGCTGCCGCGGGGGGCCGGGCGTCTGCGGGAACTCCACCGCACCCTGGGCACGAATTACATCGTGCCCCACTACCGGGAGCCGGCCTTGGAGGGACTACTGCGGCGGGAGGAGGCATGAGCATGGACTATCGAGGCAACTACCGCCTGTTCGACCCCGGCGGAATCCGGACCTATCCGCTGCGGGTGAGAGAGAACAAGGTCGCCGTGGACCAGTTTGTGGACTGCGCGCGCCTGCGCGCCGGCGAGGTCGCGCTCCCCGACCCCAAGGGTCTCGGGCTCAGGGAGAACCTGTCCTCCCTGGCGCGGGCGGTGGCCGAGGCGCACCGGGCGGGGCGGCCGGTGATCCTCCAGACCGGCGCGCACTCCATCAAGAACGGCCTCAGCCCCATCTGGATAGACCTGATGGAGCGGCGGATTATCACCCTCGCCGCGACGAACTTCGCCGCGGCCATCCACTCCTTCGAACTCGCGCTCACCGGGGCCTCGTCGGAATCCGTGGACCGCGTACTGCCCAAGGGCGAATTCGGCATGGCCTTCGAGACCGGAGCCTATCTCAACCACGCCATCATCGAGGGGCACCGCCGCGGCTGGGGCCTGGGCGAGGCAGTCGGCAGAATCTTCACCGACCGCGAGTTCCGGGGGCAGGTGCTCGCGGCCGCGCTGGACGGGGTCGCGGATCCCGCCCGGTACTACATACCCTACGACGGCTTCCCCCATCTCTCCACCTGTCTCTTCGCGCGCGCCGTGGACTTGGGCGTTCCGGTGACCGTGCATGCCATGATCGGGACCGACATCACCGACCAGCACCCCAGCTTCGACGGGGAGGCCAAGGGCGGAACCAGCGCGCGGGACTTCCTCATCTATACCGAGGAGGTGGGCCGGCTGGGCGGCGGGGGCGTGGTGTTGAATGTCGGCACCGCGGTGATGGGGCCGGAGGTGCTGCTCAAGGCCGTCTCCATGGTCACCAACCAGGGCCGCCCCCCGCGGGGAATCGTCACCGGGGACTTCGACATCCGGCCGTTCGCCTTCGACGACCGCGCGCGGGACGAGGGGGAGTACTACTACTACCTGCGGGACCAGAAAACCATCGCCACCCGCCTCCCGCGGGTGTTCGGGGGAGCGGGCTATTACGTGGAGGGCGACCAGAGGATCACCGTCCCCGCTTTCTACCAGCTCCTGATGCAGGAACTGGGAGAGTCGTAGCAGCGGCGGCTCGTGGAAGGCGAACAGGGGACGACCCGACCCACCGTTGGACTTCCTTACCCCCTCCTGCTGAACGCCCTTTCCTCCTCCCGGCGGGCTTCGCGTTCGGCGATGGCGCGGCGTTTGTCGTACTGGCGGCGGCCGCGGGCGAGGGCGATTTCCACCTT
>JALGTT010000044.1 GCA_029821235.1 Candidatus Hebobacteria bacterium
GGTGCGGGTGCAAAAGCCGCGGCTGCGGCGCAAGGGCGGCGGGAAGGGGGCAGAGGTGGCGATTCCCGCCTATGGAGCGATGCAGTCCGACGAGAGTCTGCGGGAACGGGTGCTCTCGATCATCATGCGTGGGGTGAGCACGCGAAACTACCAGGAGGTGTTGCCCGAGGTGGCGCAGCGAGCAGGAGTTTCCGCTATACCTTGGCGCCAGTTTCTGTGGAGCGGCGTTGAAGACGTTAGGTAGGCTCGACGGAATGCCGGCCCGCTTCTGGCGGTGGTACTCTGACTTCGGCTCCACCCGACACGGTCTGGCAACTCGTGCGGACCGATGACCCGATCAGTCGGCAATGACGGGCCTTTGAGCGTGTCCATATCCCGAAGGTAGCGGCTGGAAGAGCCAGCCGATCTAGTGCCAGACAGCTGCCATGGACTTGCTCCAAGCAGCCTCCACGGGAGCAGACGCTTTCAAAATCTCCCACCGCACGTTCAGCCATCTGCCGAGCTGGCTAGAGGAGTTCCTGCGTTGTGAAAGAGAAGATCTTGAGCCCGAGTATATGGCCAGGCCGGCTGTTGTGAATGCTCTTGAGCCGCTGGACAACCTCTGGCACCAAGTCCTCTGGAACCGCTGACAGAATGAGGGTGTTCTGACCCGGCCAGACGGCGGTGCCCTCATGGCGACCAGTCTCACCCAGGCCGGATGCCCCTGAGAATCTGGTGTAGCCGGGCACTCCCGCATCCTCCAGGGCCTCGACCGCCTCTTGATCTGCACCAGTCTGACAGATGATCAGCAGGAACCGGTTTTTCTCCATCACTGGCCCTCCGTGTGCTATCGGCATCTCGGGATACGCTCAGCCAAGAGCTGCCCCCCGATACCGACATTCTCTGGTGAGTTCTCCTTGATCAGCACTGTAATCGCCTCGCGCGGTAGTTTGTACGTCTTCGACGCAGCTTCAGTGAGCGCGATGATCAGATCGCGCTTCTTGTCCTTGTCCTTGAGGATGGGACCTTCCACAATCAAGAGTGGCATCTCACTTCATCTCCTGTAGGTTCGGTTTCACTCTTCGCACACCAAGATACAGATGCGCCGCTAGTCCGGCACGCAATGCCATGAGGCCTGCTTGGCAGCGCCTTGCCGATAGTCTGGCGGTTCTGAGCGCCAGACGCGGCAAGAGGCGAGCATACCTCGCCGGGGCTACATAAGGCCGGTCGCCAGGGCCGTTCACGCGATAGTAGGTAATGCCAACAAGGAGAATGATCGCTCCGATGGCAGGGAAGCTCGGAATGCCGGCCCGCAGGATGTATGCCACGCCCGAGGCCAGGAAGGGAAGAAAACTCAGTTTAGCAATGAGCGGATGCCGGGCATAGAACAGGGTCGGAGGTTTGGCGGCGATTCGCCCGAACCGCGCCAGATATCGCCCCTCTGCTGAGTACGAGTTGATGTAGATGCTGATCCTCTGGAGGTAGATGAGCGCGCAGACACCGACTGCGGGCCATGTTCCAGCAAGGGCCGCGTAGCCCGCTCCAAACCGCCACACGCAGCTCAGAGACAGTACTGCCGCGTTGAACAGGGGGATAGGCTTTGCCAGCCGATCGTACGCAAACTGAGTGGCCAGCACCAGCGCGACCGTCGGCAGAAGAATGGGGGCAAAGGCTGCGGACAGACCGCTGGCAACGAGGACACGCGCAACTCCGACGAGGCACGCTGTCCTTCGCGATATAGCACCTGCCGCCACTGCCCGGTTATCCTTGCGCGGGTGCTCCCGATCGCTGCCCGCATCCCTCACATCGTTGAGGAAGTACTTCGATTGGTTGGTCAAGAATTCCACGATGATGAACGCGAGCAGCAGGGACGACGGGCCTGCTCTATGTCCATGCATCAGCGCGAAGGCCACGCCGCCCCAGAAATAGAGGGACCCGAAGAGCAATGCCCCGGCCCTCGGAATCGCCAGATAGAGCGCGCCTTGTCTCCGCCGGCCCCATGGCCAACGATGTATGCTGTCTGTCATTCCTGGCCTATCTCGCTTCGCTGGTGCCCTCAAAAGAACCGAGATACTCCCACCACAAGCATGCTCGAATTCAAACCGACGTTGGGATCTCTGCGTCCCCCATTGGAGAGATGATGAAAGCGGAGAGTGAGGGTGAAGGCCGCATCATCGTCGAAGAAGACGTGAACGCCAACGCCGGCCTGGAGTACGAAGTTCAGGCGAAGGGGCAACTCAGCGACTGTCAGGTCGGCATACGCAAGCCCCCCTCCGGCCTCCCAGAAGAGAACGGTCGGATGATCGAGAACAAAGTACCGCCGCCAGAGCACGCTAGCGCCTACCGCCTCCCCATGTTGTGGCCCCGAAACATCGCATCCCGCGACCTCGATTGCGACCTGTCTTGAGGCAGTGAGAAATCGGCCGTGCCGAAGGGTGAGGCCCCCGAAGCTCACGTCCGTGCGGTCGCCGGCGGGGATGTCATGGTTGCGTCCGTAGGCAATCGCGAACATCCATTCCTCTGTGCCCGCCGCGAAGGGTCGCCACCCGGGCGAGGCCGCAAGCGCAGGTTGTGCCACAAGGCCTGCCGTGATCAGCACAAGCGCAATGGCTGCAAGTACTCCGTATCGAACCTCCAGCCAACGCCGCGCATGGCCCAGGGCCATCCTTATTCCTCCTGGCTCCGGCCGAACAGGCGGCGCATCTTCTCGCCGGCGTCATCGAACAGCATGTAGATCACCGGAATGGCGAGCAGCGTGAGGCCGGTGGAGGTGAGCAGGCCGCCCATCACCACTCGCGCCAGGGGGGCAAACATCTCCGAGCCTTCCCGCAGGCCGATTGCCATGGGAATCATGGCGAATATGGTCGCTGAAGCCGTCATCAGGATGGGGCGCAACCTGATGGCGCCGGCCTCGATAACTGCCTCCAGGCGAGGGATGCCGCGTTGTCGGTGAATGATGATCTGGTTTACCAGCAGGATGGAGTTGCTCACCACGATGCCGGTGAGCATGATGATCCCCATCATGGCCATGATGCTGAGGGGATCGCCAGTGATCAGCAGGGCCAGGATGGCTCCCACGACCTCCAGGGGAATCGCGAACATGATGGTGAGCGGATGGATGAGAGACTCGAACTGGGAGGCCAGGATCACATACACGAACGCAATACCGATGAGGAGCGCCAGCCACAGGTTGGCGAAGGCCTCGCTTTGCTGCTCCTTCTCGCCCGCATACTCGTAGGTGTATCCGGTCGGGAGCTTCATCTTGGCCAGTTGGGCGTCCACATCGCGGATGATCTCGTTGAGCGGGCGGCCTGTAGTCTGCGCCTGGACAATGACGCAGCGCGAGCGGTTCTTGCGCGAGATGTTAGAGGGGCCGGAGCTAAGTGTGATCTGAGCCACACTGCGCAGGGGAACCTGGACACCGGCCGGTGTGGGGAGCATCAGGTCCTCAATGTCCCGGATATCCCGGCGCGCCTTCTCGGGCATGCGAACGGTGATATCGTATTCCTCGCCGCGGTCCGTGAACTCAGTCACCTCCTCCCCATGGAGAAGAGTCCGCACCGTCGTTGCGACCGCGGCGGTATTGAGGCCATAATAGGCGGCCTTTTCCCGGTCAACCTGGATGTGGTACTCCGGCTTGCCCGCCCGCCAGTTCAGATCTACCGCGTAGAGGCCGGGGACTTTCGCGACACGCTCGGCGGCATCCTCTCCCAGCCTGGCCAGGGTATTCAGGTCCTCTCCCCTTATCACCAGCTCGAATGGTTTGGCACCGGACATGGAGAAGAGAGGGGTGACGCGGAATTTGGCCCCCGGCAGGCGCTTGAGCTTTGCGCGCACGGCATCCATGATCTGGTACTGCCCGCGCCGACGCTTGTTCCTATCCATCAGGCTAACCGCAATGGAGCCCTGGTTGGCCTCCTCCATGGCCATTATGCCGGTCTGGATGGACATCTCTCCGCGGTAGCCGGTGCCCGCCAGCAGGTACTCCTTCTCCGCAACCTCATCGGCGACCACTTCTTCAGCCGCGCGCACCACCCGATCCGTCCTCTCCACTGAACTCCCGATGGGGGTCTCCACCGTCACCAGGAATTCGCCCTCATCCATCTTCGGGATAAAAGAAATGCCGACGACGGGTACCAGGGCCAGGCTGCCCGCGAGCGAGAAGAGCGCGATTCCTATCACCGCCCACCGATGGGCCAGCGCCCAGCGGAGAACAGTGCGATAGCGCCCCACGAAGGCCTCCCACAGTTGCATCCAGCGTGCGAAGAGCCGACCCAGCCTGCCGGGACCGCGAGGATTCCCGGAAGCCGCCTCAGCGCGACGGAGCAGCCGTGAGGAAAGCATGGGAATGAGCGTCACGGCCACCACCAGCGACATGAGCAGAGCAAAGGTGAAGGTGATCGCCATGGGCCGAAACATCTGCCCCACGAATCCGCCGGTGAGCAACAGGGCCAGGAACACCGACACCGTAGTGAAAGTGGAGGCGGCCACGGCCAGGCCGACCTCACTCGATCCCTCGATCGCAGCCTCGGCGGGCTGGCCGCCGCGCTGAAGATGGCGGAAGATGTTCTCCAGCACCACGATGGAGTCGTCAACTATCCTCCCGATGGCCAGCGTGAGGCCACCGAGCGTGACGACGTTCAGCGTCATGTCGCCGAAGTAGAAGAGGAGGAAGGTGGCGATGACCGAGGTGGGCAACGACACGGCGACAATGAGGGTGCTTCGCAGGCTGCCCAGGAACCAGAAAATGATGAGAACCGCGAGGAGGGCCCCCTCGATGAGCACATCCTTGGTGTTGCTCACCGAGTGACTGATGAACTCCGAGGTGTCGAAAAGGACCTCCGTTGACACGTCTTTCGGCAGACGGGGGCCCAGACGTTTGACCATCTCGCGTACCCCGTTGGCAACCTTCACCGTGTTGGCATCGGTATTCTTGATAACCATGATGGTGACGCATGGCTTGCCCTTCACTCTGGTGATGGTGCGTTGCTCCTTGTGGGTATCGCTCACCTGGGCCACATCGCGGAGGCGAATCGGTATGCCGTTCCTCATACCGATGAGGATGGCACCCATCTCCTCGACAGAGCGAAACTTGCCCAGTGTGCGGACGTCGTATTCGATCTGCGAGGTCGTGATTCTGCCGGCGGGCAGATTCAGGTTCTCGGCCGCCAGGGCCCCGGCGACCTGCTGCACGGAGAGCCCGTAGGCCTCGAGCCGGCGGCGGTCAACTGTCACCAGAATCTCCCGCTCCAGGCCGCCCATGACGTTGACCGCGGCCACGCCGCTCACCTTCTCCAACTCCCGTTTGACCAGGTGATCGGCCAGCTCTCTCAACTGCCATTCGTCCTTACCACCCGTGACACCCAGAAACACGACGGGCATGGCCGACGGATCGGCCTTGGCCACGACGGGATCCTCCGCGTCGTCGGGAAGAAGCGATCGGACCTGGCCCAGGTTGTCGCGGATGGTGGCCAGGGTCGCGTCCATGTCGGTGCCGTACTCGAACTCCGCCACCACCACGGAGAAACTGTCGCCCGAGGAGGACTGAAGGGTCTTGAGCCCCCCCACTTTCCCCACCGCCTCCTCGATGTGTTTGGTTACCTCGGATTCGACCTCCTCAGGCCCCGCGCCCGGGTACACGGTGGTAACCGTGGCGATGGGCATGCTGATATCCGGGAAGAGATCAATGTTCACGCGGCCTGCCAGCAGCAACCCCAGTACAATGATGCCCAGGAACATCATCAGGACGGTGACGGGGCGGCGCACCCCGAACTGGAAGATGTTCATGGCCGGCCTCCCTGCTTGGTAACCTCTATGGGATCGCCGTCCTTCAATAGCTCGTGGCCAACGACAACGACCTCTTCATCAGGACGCAGCCCACCCGTCACCTCGACCTGCTCCTGGTTTGCGAGGCCAAGGGTTACCTCGCGCTCTCTGCCCATGTTCCCATCCCTCACCATCACGTAGTCGTGGCCCCCCTTGTGGATGACCACGTGTCGCGGGAGCACCACCACGCCGCAGCGCCGCTCTACGGCGAGGCTGACCCTCGCGAACATGCCGGGCTTCACCTCGGGAGGGGGACTCTGGATCGAGATCTTCACGCGGCGCGAGCGGCTGGCTGGGTCGCTTGCAGGATTCACCTCGGTGACGCGACCGACAAGAGAGAGCGCGGGAACGCCATCAACCGTGATCTCTGCGGCCGTGCCCACCTTCACCTTGCCTATCTGAACGTTCGGGATCGATACCTCAACGTAAGCAGTCTGGTTGTTGACTACGTGGAGGAGGGGGACGCCGGGCGCGGCCATCTCGCCCGGTTCGATCATCCGGCGTGAGATGTGCCCCGACACGGGGCTCTTGATGAGAGTATTAGCCAACTGGACCTGGACGAGCTCGAGCGCCGCCCGGGCCTGCGCGACTCCGGCCTCGGCCTGTTGCAGGCGATGTTCGGCCGCCTCGATATCTTCGGCCCGGGGCCCTTCATTCACCAGACTCAACTGTTCCTGCGCGCTGTCGTACTGGGCCTTGGCTATCTCGTACTGCATCTGCACCAGGTCCATCTGCTCTTTTGAGATCGCACCCATGTCGTACAGCTTTTTCATTCGGTCGTAGGTCTTCTGCGCGTTCTCGAAATTGGCCGTTGCCTGAGAGACTGCATTCTCGGCCTGCTTACGCTCCTGAGTTCTTGCCCCCGTGCGCAGGGCGGTAAGCTGAGCGCGGGCTGCCCCCCGGGCCGCCTCGGCTGCCTGCACCGCCGCCTTGGCCTGTGCCAGTTGCGCCAGGATGTCGTCCTGCTCGAGCTTGACGACTACCTGCCCTGCACGCACCGTGTCGCCCTCATCTACGACTACTGAGGCGACTCGCCCGGGTATCTTGGCCGCGACGTCGGCCTCCTCTCGCACCGCGATGGTTCCGCTGGTCTCGATGGTTGCTTCAATATCGCCCAGCTCAACGCGGGCAGTCTGCACGGGGAGCGCTCGGGCCGAGGTCGCCTCTGCTTCTGCCTTCCTCTCTGCTGCCCGCTTGTGCATCGCGCGTCCGATGAATAGCGCGAGTAGTACTGCAAGTAGGACTGGAACAAGCCAACCCGATTTCCTCATTTCGAACCGCTCCTTTGCTGTCCGCTGATATTGCCACCAATCGCCTCCTCAACCATGGCGAGGGAGATCTGGCAGTCATAGACTGCGTTCACGTAGTTGCTCCTTGCCACGGTCATGGCCGTGACCGCGTCTGTCACCTCCACGGAGGTTCCCACGCCCGTGTCATAGCGAGCGTGCGCGAGCCGGAGGACTTCGCGCGCCTCCTCGACGCTCTTTGCGCTGGCTTGCAGCCTGGCCTGCGCCTCCTGGAGGTTCAGGTAGGCCTGCCTGACCTCCAGCGCAACCCCTTGGCGGAGCTGCTCGCGTGCCGCCTCCGCGGCCCGCACGTCAGACTGCGCCTGTGCGACCTTGGCCGAGGTCTCCCCGCTGTCGAAGAGGGGGAGTGTGAGGCCCATGGTCACCGTCCAGCTCAGATTCTCCGGCCCGAACTCGGAGGTTTCTTGCAGCCAGTCATAGCTCGCCGTGAGGGCCATCCCGGGCAAGCGGCCTTGCTTTGCCAGGTGGACACCGCGCCTCGCCATTTCGATCCTCAGGTCCATGGCTCTCAGCTCCGGCCGGCTGCGCTCCGCCTGTTCCAGGAGGGTGCGCAGTTCCAGGTGAACCGGGGAATACTCCCCGACCGGTGCCACCTCGACCGGCTGATTGACATCTACGCCCATCACATTGTTCAGTGCCGCCTTCGCAAGGCTGACCGCATTCTCGGCCCTCACCAGCCGCTGGCGGGCATCGGCCACGGCCACCTCTGCGCGCAGCACATCCAGGTGGGGAACGGTGCCAGCCTCGTAGTGGAGCCGCGCCACCCTCAGGTGTTCCTCCACGGCACCGAGGGTCTCGTGGGCCACATCCCTGAACGCCTCTGCCTGTAGCACGCTGAAGTAGGCCTTCTTCACTGCGAAGGTGACTTTCTGTCCCTCCCGTCCCATCTCCAACTCGCTGACACGCTGGTTGAGCGAGGCCACGGAAGCCCCGGTGGCGATCAGCCGGGAGATATCAAGCGGTTGGGTGAGAGAGAGTTTTGCAGTCATGGTGCGCGGAATGCCAAGTTCCACTTCCATCGGCCCCGCAGGCCCGGGAAGGGTGATGCTGGGGATCGGACCGGTCCTCACATAGGCACCCTGCGCCTCCACCCGGGGCCGGCCGGCGGCCCTGGCCTCCGAGTACTGCGCCCGTGCCCGCTGCACCGCCTCACGCTTCACCTTGAGGCCCTGGTTCTGCTCCAACGCAGTCTGGATCGCTCGGTCGAGCGTCAGACGCTCCGGTGCCAACTCGGCCGGCGCTGGCGCTGTCCACGACGCGCTCGCGGCGAGCAGGAGCAGGCCCGCCGCAAGAGATATGATCCTCGAACTGGGCATCACTTGCTGTCCTCCCTGGTTTCTCGTGTCTGTTTGATACGCCGGCGCCGTTTGG
>JALGTT010000045.1 GCA_029821235.1 Candidatus Hebobacteria bacterium
GTGGGTGGCGGATCTGACCTACCTCCGGCTGCGGTGGGAGTTTGTGTATCTGGCGGTGATCCTGGATGCCTTCTCCCGGCGGGTGGTGGGCTGGGCGCTGTCCCGGCGCCTGGATGCCACCCTTACGGTGGCGGCTCTGAGAGCCGCGCTGGCGGATCGGCGCCTTCATCGAGCAGATCTACAACCGAGAACGGCTCCACTCGGCGCTAGGCTACCAGTCCCCGGTCGAGTTCGAGCAGGCAATCAACCCGCCGGTGGCGGGCGGCAAATCAGCCCCTCAGGGGGTACTTATCTCCACCCCCTGAATTGTCCAGTCAGAGGGGTTCACTCCAGGGTCAGGTCCAACGGTCGGACTTAGGTACTCCCTCATTGGGGAATTGCTGGAGGACACTTACCTAGCTGAGGAGAACAAGAATGACCATAGCGAAGACTACAGCGTATACCGTCTGAGTGGGAAGAGGCAGGTGATGCGCCAGTCAGTTGACGTGATCGTGGATGGAGCCAGTCCCAGCGGTGCCTACACGGCCCGCGAATTGGCGCGCCTGAGCTATCAGGCATTGGTTCTGGAGGAACACGCACGCGTGGGCTGTCCGGTCCACTGCACGGGCGTAGTCGGAAGCGATGTCTGGCGACAGTTGAGCATGAACCCGGGTCTCGTCCAGGCGAAGTTATCAAGTGCGCGTCTCTCCTCCCCCCGCGGACAGTCCTTCTTTATCTCGGCCTCGGATACGCGCGCGGTGGTGGTTGGCCGCGGAGGGCTCGACCGGTGGCTCTGTCGGAATCGGAACTTTACTCTTCCGTCTCCACTTCGATCGGCATGCGGTTGGAATCTTTTCCCTGCTGAAAGGGCGGCGTTTGGCATCTGATCGGCAGCACTGGCGCCCAATAGATATACCTGGAATGATCGAGGAGAAAGTGACCGACTAGTCCTTTTGGGAGGACGGACAATGAGACGGAGCGGATAGACAGAGCCCCAATTGTATTTGCCTCTGCCCTCAACTGGACGAAGGCAGATAGAGAGAAGAGATCACTCAGTGGACAAACAGGCGTCGCTAATAGATAGATTGACCCATAGAACAGCGCTCATTGGCGTCATCGGGCTGGGATATGTGGGACTGCCGTTGGCGGTTGAGTTTGGGAAGGCGGGGTTCCATGTGCTGGGGTTCGATACTGACGCAGAAAAGACGGAGCGGCTGCAACAGGGGGAATCTTACATCTCGGACGTGCCGGACCAACGAGTGGCGGATCTCGTGAAAGCAGGGCGTTTCAAAGCGACGACCAATTTCGACCGCCTGTCTGAGCCAGATGTGCTGTGCATCTGCGTGCCCACCCCGATAACGGTGACCCGCGATCCTGACCTGAGCTATATCGCCAATACTGCCAAGGAGATTGCCCGTCGGCTGCGGCCTGGACAACTTGTGGTGTTGGAGAGCACGACCTACCCGGGTACCACGCGAGAGGAGGTGTTGCCGCGGCTGGCGCAGACCGGACTCGAAGTTGGCAAGGATTTCTTCTGCGGATACTCACCCGAAAGAATAAACCCCGGCAGTGCCGATTCAACATTCGCCAAGGTACCGCGGATCGTGTCGGGGGTTACATCTGGTTGCCTGGAAGCGACGAAGGCACTGTACGATAGCATCGTGGCAGAGACGGTTCCGGTGTCATCGCCGGAGGTGGCGGAGATGGCGAAACTGCTGGAGAACATCTTCCGTGCAGTGAACATCTCGTTGGTGAACGAACTGAAAGTGATTGCACTGCGGATGGGGATAGACATCCGTGAGGTAATCGAGGCGGCAGCGACCAAGCCTTATGGGTTCATGGCGTTCTATCCAGGGCCAGGGCTGGGAGGACATTGTATACCGATCGACCCGTTCTATCTCTCGTGGCGGGCGCGAGCGTTCAACGTGAACGCTAGGTTTGTCGAGCTGGCAGGTGAAATCAACACGGAGATGCCGGAGTTCGTGGTGCGCCGGGTGATGGAGGCGTTGAACTCGCAGGGAAAGGCGCTCAAGGGCAGCCGCGTATTAGTTCTGGGAGCATCGTACAAGGCGAACGTGGGTGATACGAGGGAGTCGCCAGCGGTGACAATCATGGAGTTGTTGCTGGCTGCGGGAGCTGATGTGCGCTACAACGATCCCTACGTGCCCAAGCTCCCTCGCATGAGGCGTAGCGCGTTGTCGCTGTCTTCTGTCCCGCTTTCGCAGAATGAAGTGGGAAGAGCCGACTGCGTAGTCATCGTCACGGACCACAGCGACTATGACTACCAGTGGATCGTCGAGCAAGCAAAGCTGATAGTGGATACCCGTAATGCCACCCGGGGGATACAATGCGAAGAGGGGAAGTTGTGGCTGGCATGATGCGGCTCCAGTAGGCTTGGCAGCACAGACAGATAGGGCGTCACAACCACGGTTGAAGAGCTGGAGGGGCCTTGAAGGTTGAGGCGGTATTCGGGGCTAGGAGTTGCTCGGATGGCAGATGACGAACAGCAGGGGGGTGACCTCAAGCGCTCCAGATTTTCTACGGCCCCCTCGTCTTGGGTAGGCATGCTGCCACCAGGCGGACTGATTGCTGCCACAGCTCTCTTCACCTTCTTCGGTTGCCCCGGAAGGCTGTCTGGTGTGAGTCTCGGCATTGCGGCCGCCGCCCTGATTTGGCTTCCCGGATGGGCGCTCGCCGACCTGTTGGGCATCTCAGCGCGCCTTGGCCTCCTGGAAAGGCTGGCCCTTGGATTCGCTTTGGGCTGCGGGCTACTGTCTGTGGAGGCGCTTTTCGCCTACGGACTCCGCCTGCCTTTGCTGGCGGTGATCCTGGTCCATCTTGCAGTCACGGCCGCGTTCTTTGTAGCGCGCGCCTCCCACGCTCGGCGGCCGGGTTCTGAGGCCGAAGGTGGAACTGAAGCGACGGGAAGACACCCTTATGGATGGCTGCTCGCGCTCACTCTGGCCGTCTATGTGCTGGCAACGTCCCGATGGGCCAGTCTGGTGGGCCCGGATTTTGGAGGAGACGCGTGGTTCCATCTGGCAAACATTACGAAGCTGCTGCGTGGGGGGATCGTCTCACCAGACTGCGCTTTCTATAAGGGCATTGGGGCCGATCCGCGCTATCTCTGGCCAGTGTGGCACCTGGCCGTTGCCATGGTGGCGCGGGCCGGCGGCGTAGACGCGTCGCACACCTGGGTCTATCTGTCGCGCGTTCTTCCGTTTCTCGCGCTCTGCTCCCTCGCATTCCTGGTTAGGGTTGTGCTGGGCAGTGAACGAGCAAAATGGATCGTACTGGCCGCAGCGGTCCTCTCCTATCCAGTTTTCTATTCGGGCATCACCTATGCAGTGCACTATCCCTACCCGCTGTATTTCGTGCTCCTCGGTTTGATTCCGGTCCATATTGGGCTGGTTGCCGGGCAGCTTCAGGAGCCGCGACGAGAGGGATTGGTCGGGATCGCGCTCGTCTCCATAGCCGCCGCATCATCACATCTCATGGGCGTGCTGGTACCCACTCTCTTCCTCTTGGTGCTCGGGCTGCTCGTAGTCCTCTACCCTCTGAAGAGAGAGGCCCGCCGTGGCTACCTCTGGGCAGGCATTGTCACAGCCATCGGCATCGCGCCGCAGGTCTTGCTGGTGTTGAGTGTTTATGGGTCCTACGGGCACAGTGTGGATCTGGGAGCGATACGGGCTGAACGTCTGGTCTCGGTGACGCAGACCCTTCAGGTCGTCTCTCCAGAGAGGATCATTCGAGCCCCTGCTGTGCTGGCCGTCTTGGTTTCCCTTGTGCTCGCGGCGCTGGCGCCGCGCCGCCCCGGGGTCCTGGTGTTGATTGCTACGGCGATGCTTCCTTTGTGTATTCCCTTCAATCCACTCGCAGCCACCTACCTTGCGCCCATCTTCACCCCGGCCTTGCTCTCTCGGCTCTATTACTGGCCGCAGCGGTGGATCTTCGGGGCAATCCTTCTTGCGGCCGGTCCTGCGGGCATCGCGTGGATATGGATCCGCTGGCTTCGCCTGGACCGAACGCCACGCAAACGGCCAATCGGTCCTGGCACCTCAGACAAGCGGCGAAAAGAAGACCGCCACAGACGCGCGCGGGAGGCCTACGTGCGACGCAGAAGGGTGGTTCTTGGAACATTGCTTGCAGTCTTTTCCCTCGCCTTGGCGGCCATTTGGACGGAGAAATGTCGCCAGCTGATCTTGGGCGAGTTGCGCCCGACTCAACTCATGATGATCGCGGCAGGAGCGATTCTGCTTGTGCTCTTCCCAGTGATTCTGCGGATCGTAGGCCTCCGTCCCAGTCTTGTCTGGCTGGATGCGGTGCCGCCGGCTGCAATGGTTGGTCTCGTCGCTGTGACGGCCTTCATCGGCTTTCTCACGACAGGCGGCCTTCAATCTGTCAGAGAACAGATACGCCAGGCTCGCGGCAAGTACTACTGGGCCACCTGGCCATCGCGCTACCCGGGCTGGGAGGGGCGCCCCGGCTCACTGTCCCCCACCTTCATGGATCCTCTGGCGCAGATGCCGGCCCGCAGCGCTGTCGTCTACTGTCCGGAAACATGGGTGGAGGCGATGATCCCGGGATTCACAGGCCAGTATGTGTTGTACGGGCGGGATGCCGGGAACCCCAGGGCCGATCGCCGCGCCCGCAAGAAGGCTGTTGACGTACTTTCAAGCCTGACTCAGCCGCGATTCCCCTCCGCCGAGGCATTGGAAACTCTTTCCCGTTTCCAGGTGAACTATGTACTTCTCCCATCCTATAGGCGCCGCTTCTGCGGCGCTCTGGATGAGTATCCGGAGTTATTTGAACCCGTGGACCGCAGTCTCGGGTCAGGGCTCTATCGGGTTCGGATTACGCCTGAGCGAATCGCGGCCGCACGTAATCGTTCAGACCCGTGGGACCTGAGCGGGCATCCCCCTGAAACAGTGCAGCCGATCGCCCGGTTTGCCGGATTGGAATTGCTCTCCTTGGAATTGGACCGAGACGAGTACGCCCCGGGCGACACGGGCATAGTCACCTTTGTGTGGAGATCGGTAATGCCCATGAAAAGAGACTACCGCGTTGTCTGTCACATGAATGCCCCCGGCGGCCCAGACATCAACGTTGATCACTATCTACTGAACGGAGCCATCACCACGGCAAAGCTTCGCCCCGGCCAGGTAGTGCGGGAGAGATATGCCTTCGCAATCCCCTCCGCTGCTGCGGGGCGGACGTACACAATGGGAGTGGGGCTCTGGAACAGGAAACGCGACATCAAGTTGCCAGTCCGGAGTGCCACGCGACCCGTGGCCGGAGGATGGATAGTGGTGGCCGGAAAATTCCGGGTCAAACCATAGCGCTTGGTCCACCAGAAGACGACTCCGGCTTCGATGCGCCAATATCCGCATTCCGGCCGCCTTGGTGTATTTCACGCCACTCCGCTTGGGACACCAGAGCCACCACGCCTACCGTAACCAGTTCCCCGACCGTCATCCATAGCCGCGCCGCCAGCGCCACGACGATGGCTATTGCGTGCGGCATTATGGGGCTAAGCGCTAACACCAAAATCGCCTCTCGCACTCCCAACCCAGCCGGCGCGAGAAGCGCCAGTATCCCGATCGTGTTACTCAGCGCAAACGCTCCGGCCAAATACATGAAGTAGCGTGCATGCACGGGATAGATGGCGTTTATGAATAGCAGAAATCCAAGCCCCAGCAGCGTCCAGTTGGCGGTAAACATCGCCACCATCGCCACCGTGTCTCTATACCGCAGAGGAAGTGCTATCGGTGACCGCCCCGCCAATCTCAGCAGCGGGTTTGCCAGCAGTTCCAAGTGCTGAGGTCTAATCGCTACTACCAATAGTGCCAACAGTATTACCCCGGGCCAGCGGTATCTTGCCACGAGAGGTACGTCGGCGAACAACGGGGCTATTAGCAGGACGAATATCGATGCCAGCAGTATGCCGATGGTCTCCATGGCAAAGCACATGCTCACGTTGACCGCCGACTGTTGCTTGCGACGATAGAAATGCACCCTTCCCACGAGCAGGAATACCTTGCCGGGCACGTACTTCCCGGGCAACGAGTAGAACCAGGCCGCAAGCGCTTGTCGCAGGGGGATCGCACACCCGAACTTGCGCGTCATCCAATGCCAGATCAACCCCCGGTTTACCAGGTAGGCGCCGAACACCAAGTAAGACAGGACGATTAGATGCCATCTAATCGAGAACTCGTATTGCCGCAAGTCGTTCCAGTTGCGTAGAAGAGAGCGCCCGATGAAAAAGAAGATCGTCCCGACAATGAGAACGCGCGCCAGCAGCCCGAGCCACTTTCGGCGCGGAGAACTCCTATTGTCAGCGCTAGGCGGGGGCATAGAGTCCACACAGTGCCTTAGAAGTTGATCGTCAGCTTCATCGCGGCGATGTAGGGATACAACAATGGTCTTGGGAGACGCATCACCAGGTCTACCCACAAATCGCTGCGGGAGAGACGAACGTTCAGCAGGAAGAAGAAGGCTCCCACAAGGTCATTCCACCTGGCGCGATGAGGTCCATCATAGGGTACGCGCATACCGAACAATCGCGCCAGCCGATGTCGGCCCGCGATGTTCAATTTGTGATAAATGAGAGACCGCTTCTGCGCTCGAATTAGAGTGAAGGGGTCGGTCTTCTCCCCCACCAACATACCTTTCGCCAGCATTTGGTGGAACAATTCGCTGCACTCAGGCGTGCGGGATAGGAAGATTGAGTGCTTGATCGGGTGCGACTTCAACTCTGGCAGCCAGGCATCTCCGAAGCTCATGTCCGACTGTTCGGCGAAGTGATCCTCACAGGCGAGGCACCGGCGCGCGCAGTACAGCCATAGGTTCTGGTAGATCCCGAAATGCAGGAATGGGAAAGTGATCTCCCTGCCGTCCTTCAGCCGCACGTAGGTGCGGCCTCGCCAATGTCCCCTGCGAAAGGCGAAGTCCTCGATTTGATCCTGTGGGATGCCCTTCTTTTGCAGCACTCTGTCGAGCAGCCTGCGTTTTGTGGCGTGACCGCACAACAGACCGAGTCGATAGGCTATGCGCTCGGCCAACTCCGGGTGCTTGCGCTCCAGTCTACGCACGGCCGCAAGTTGGCACGGTAGGCCCACCACTGCGTACCGCCCCGCCAGTTCTTTCATTCTCAGAATGTGCGGCACCAGAGGAAAATCCAGATAAATGCTAGTCTGTGCGGAAAGAATCTCTTCTCTGCTGCGGGCAATCCACGTTTCCGGCTCCAGTCTGCCGTTCTTAGGTCGAAGCCGGCTCACCAGTGCACCCTCGATGCGCCCGCTCTCCAGCAGCTCGATTAGCACGGCCGACACCGCACCCCCTGAGGCCGCCCCCCGTCGCACTTCTTCGTCTCCGGCATAGCCGAGGAAGCACTGGTCGAATTGCCCCAACCAGAACTCCGCGGGCTGGCCCATCCCGAACGCCATGGCTACCCGGTCCTCTCTGTGGACGCAGTCAGGAGTTCCATCGCCAGTTCCCAGTTGCGACGGGAGCTGGCCAGTACCTCCGGAAGGTATGCTGCGATCTTGCGCTTTATCTCTTGCTCGTTCTTCACAAGAGAACCAAAACGCGTCTCCAACTTCTCCAAAGAAAGCTCCGAGTAGTCCATCTGCCACTCGCCCAGGTCGAACATGTCGAGGACTTCTAGGTACTTATGGCTCCATCCCACCAGTAGAGTCGGCACCCCCATCGCCAGACCGGAGATCATGGCGTGGAAGCGCGATGCCAAGAAGAAACGGAGCTTCCCGATGGTATGACGCAACTCTTCCGCGCTCAAGGCTGCATCCAAGAAACGGCAACGATTCTTCTGCTGCACTTGTTGACAGACTCGCTCACAGGTGGGCAGGTCGTTTGTCCGGCTCTTCGGCCGCCCGGAGCGCGCCGCGTGGGCGAAGACAAGGACATTTGCGTCATAGGTTGCTATCAGATGGTCCACGAAGCGGGCCATAACCCCCGTGTAGTCAATACCGCGTTTGGCGCAGTACCTCTCGACCACTGTGCTCGGCGATACCCCTATCAGCGGGGAGTTGAAGAAAACGTCGCGGCACAGGCCATCTGCCGACGCGGCCGCCTGCTGATCCACTGGCATGGCGAAGGCGACATCCGCACAAACCGCAACCTCCCGAATGCCCAGGCCTCGCAGGTGCTCTTGAGTGATGCCTCCCCGCGCGACAATGGCGCTCACCCTGGGCAACAAACGCCGCGCGAGGAATCTGTTCAGTCGAGTATTGAACGGTCCCAACGCCTGTGCCGCCTTGAAGAGCTTCCGATTCAACAACAGGCTGGGCAGGATCATCGCTGCGTTGTACACGGTAATCGCTCCCCTGCCATCGGAGAACGAAATGCCTGCCACGTCAATCACCAAGTCCGCATCCAGCAAAGCGCGGATGGCAGGTACACGGCGAAACCAAGTCCGCGGCAGACGCAACGCGCTGAAGAGCCGGTGAAGCAAGCAAAGCGGGATAATTGCGAAGACAAGAGCGAGGGGCTTGCAGGGCACGATCGAGACGCGAGGATCGCGGTTGAGAGCGCGGTCCTCGTCGGGATAGACGCTCAAGACCGCGAAGCTGCTTCCAGGAGCCATCTCAGAGAGATGATGGACCGCGGCGCGCAACATGGCCTCCGCGCCCTTGTTCCCGGAGATGGTAGCCCCTATGACTGCAAAGCGATGGCCACCCGTGGTTTCCACCTTTCTTGCCGACCGATGGACCGATC
>JALGTT010000046.1 GCA_029821235.1 Candidatus Hebobacteria bacterium
CCGTGTCTTCCTTGACCGCGGCGCGGGCCAGATGCTATTCTCTCCGCGCTTTCCCCGTGCGTTTCTCAGGCACGAATTCGCGTTAGACGGGCGCCGCGCGCCCCCGTGACAGGAGATGCGATCATGCTGCACCGCTTCCGCCTCTTGCTGGCAACCGCTTTGACTGCCCTGGTCGTTGTCAGCGCCGCCGCCGAGCCGCCGGTCCCCATCTATCCGCTCAGCCAGGTCAGAGCCGGACAGCGCGCGGTCGGCAAGTCCGTTTTTCGCGGCACCAAGATCGAGTCCTTCGACCTGGAGATCATCGGGGTGCTCCACAAGTTCCAGGGCACGCGAAGCGTGATCCTGGCGCGGGTGCTGAACGGACCGGTGGTGGAGCGCAAGAGCGGGGTCATCGGAGGCATGAGCGGCAGCCCGGTGTACATCGACGGGAAATTGGTCGGCGCGGTCGCCCTGGGCTGGAGCTTCAGCAAGGAGCCCATCACAGGCATCACGCCGATAGAGGAGATGCTGCAGGCCTGGGAGGAGGGAAAGGCCCAGGCCTCTGCCTCCGCCGGCCGATCCCCGGCCGCGCCCGTGTTGGTTGACGGGAGACCGGTGACCCGGGTGCGGGTGGGCCCGCCCGGCGCGGGCGGGAGCGATCCGCCGGGGGTGATCACTCTGACTCCCCTGGGCGGGCTGATACAGGTGTCCGGGTACAACCAGCGGGCGGTGTCCCGGCTCTCCGAACTGCTCTCTCCCTACGGCCTTCAGGTGATGCAGGGCGCCGGCGGGGGTGAAGAGAACCTCAGCCCTCCCCTGGCGCCGGGGGCCGGAGTGGGCGCGCAACTGGTGGGCGGAGATTTCAACATCAGCGCGCTGGGGACGGTCACCCTCAACGACGGCAAGCGCATCCTCGCCTTCGGACATCCGCTGATGCAGTTGGGGGCGGTGGATCTGCCTCTCACCGGGGCCTATGTCTACGACATCATGCCCAACCTCCAGATGTCCAACAAGATCATGGCCCCCACCAAGCCGGTCGGGGTGGTCTACCGCGATCACCAGGCGGCGATCGCCGGGCGCCTGGGAGAGAAGGCGGATCTGCTTCCGGTGACCATGGAGATTACCGATGCCGATCTGGGGCACACCCGGCGGTACTCGTTGCAGGTGGTGAGGACGAAGGAATTGATGCCCTCCCTGGTGGCCATCTCCTCGCTCACCGCCCTCGACGAGGTGCGCGGGCGGGTCACCCGGGGGACCACACACGTGCGCCTGGAGATACAGGTGGAGGGCAGACCGCCCCTGGTCCGCGAGGAATGGGCCTACGATGACTACGATGCCGGCCTCACCGTTCTTCCCCTGGTGATGCAGCCGCTGATGGCCTTCACGGACAATCCCCTGGGGTCGCTACGATTCAAGTCCGTCCACATCGAGGTGGAGGCGGTGGAACAGCGGCGGACGGCGGCCATCGAGCGGGTGCGGGCCCTCGACTCCCGGGTGAGGGCGGGAGAGACGGCGACTCTCCTGGTCACCGTTCGCCCCCATGGGCAGCCGCCGGTGGACCTGCCCGTGGAGATCGCGCTTCCCCCCGATCTGCCGAAGGGTTCGGTTCGCATTGCCGTGAGCAGCGGCGCCCTGGAGGAGCAGGCGCGCGCCTCCCTGGGAGCGCGCCGCCCGCGCGCGGTGTCTCTCGATCAGTTGGTGGACCGGTATCTCTCCCGCGGCAACGGCTCCCAACTGGTGGTCCAGGTCGGCCTTTCCAGAAGGGGTGTCGGGCTGCTCGGCGAGGAGCTGCCGGAACTGCCGGCGGGAGCCATCGCCGCGTTGCGCGCCACCCGCCCGACCGACCTGCGGCCGGCCGCAAGAATATTGAAACTGGTGAAGCCCACCAAATGGGTGCTCTTGGGGCGGCAGACGATATCGCTTCAGGTGGAAAGCGCCTTGAGCGCGGGCCCCCGCGGGGCGCCCCCGCCAATGGAGCCGCCGGAGGAGGAACCCGGCCTGGAGACAGGAGGGGAGGAGACGAGCGAATACTCTCTGGACGGCGTGCCCGCCACCACATGGATGCTTCCGCTGGCCGTCGAGAACGAGGGGGGCGAGGATACCGAGCAGGCGACGAAGAGCAAGCCGGGGAAGCAGGCCGAGCCTCTCACCAAAGCGCCCGACAAATGGGTGCATCGTTCCAAGCGGGACTACGCGCGGGCGCGGCTGCGGGAGACCGCGGTGCGCTCGGACGGCAGGATCACGCTCGCCCTCGCCGACCACGAGTTGGCGCGGCTCGACGCCGAGGTGATCTGGTGTGTGGCCGTGCGCGAGGGCGTCGCCTATGTGGGCACCGGCACCGCGGGGAAGATCTACTCCGTGTCTCCGACCGGTGAGGTGAAGGAGTTCTTCGCCACCGGGGAGATGAACGTCCACGCCCTCGCCTTCGATCAGCAGGGCAACCTGTACGCGGCCACCTCGCCCCACGGCAGACTCTTCCGCATTACGCCGGACGGCGAGGGGGAAGTCGTCTACCGCTCCCGCGATACCTATCTCTGGTGTCTCGCGATGGGCCCCGATGGCACCATCTACGCGGGCTCCGGGCCGCCCGGGCGCGTGCACGCCATCCGGCCCGAGGCGACGGGCGCCTCCACCGGGCGGGTGCTGGCCGCGCTGCCCGCCGCCAATGTAGTTTCCCTGGTCCGCGCGGCCTCCGGCGATCTCTACGCAGGGACGGCGAACGCGGGCATCGTCTACCGCATCGCGGCCGACGGCTCCGTTTCCACCGTCTGCCGTCTTCCGGCCGCCTCGGTGGAAGCCCTGGCCCTCGACCGCGACGGCAACCTCTATGCCGCGGGGACGCCCGGGGGAGAGGTCTACCGGATTCCCTCCGGCGGCCTTCCCTCCGCCTGGTGCAAGACCGACCAGCGCGCGGTGTACGGAATGGTGACCATGGAGGACGGAGATGTCATCGCGGCCACCGGCTCCGACGGGCTGGTGATCAGCATCGGCCCCGAGGCGCGGCCGGAGGTGATCTTCAAGCCGGAGACCGGTATCGCCACCGCCATCGCGGAGTCGCAGGGGGCGGTGTACGTGGGCCTCACCGGGCCATGCGTGCTACACGAACTGGGGCCGGGCTATGCCGCCTCCGGCCAACTCGAATCCACGCCCCTGGACGCGGGCCGCACCGCGCGCTGGGGCCGCCTGGACTGGGCGGCGGCCGCGCCGGAGGGGACAGAGGTGAAGGCGGAGACCCGCTCCGGGGACTCTCCCGACCCCAGGGACCACTGGAGCGATTGGGCTCCGCTGGTGGACGGCGTTATCGCCAGCCCGCCGGCGCGCTACCTCCAGTACCGGCTCACCCTGACCACGGAGGACCGCGACACCACCCCCGAGGTGACCGCGGTGCGCGTATCCCGGCTCCCGCAGAATCGTCCGCCCACCTGCACCCTGAAATCCCCCCTCCCCGGCGACCGGGCCGCGAAGAAGATCAAAGTCAAGTGGGAGGCGAAAGACCCGGACAAGGACAAACTGGTATACCAGGTGTCTCTCTCCCGCGATGAAGGAAAGACGTGGGAGGATCTGAAGAAGGATCTCTCCACCACTCAATACGAGTGGGACACCTCCGAGAGCGAGGACGGACAGTACCTGCTGCGGGTGAAGGCGACCGACGCGCGCAGCCGGCCCGATGAACCCCTGGAGGCGGAGGCGCTGGCCCCCGTGGTGGTGGACAACACTGCTCCCCAGGTGATGATCTTCACCACCTCGGTCTCGGTCACAGAGGACAGACGGGCCCACCTCAAGGGCATGGCGACCGACACCCTCTCCCCCATCAGGAGCGTGGAGTACCGGGTGGGCGACGGCCCGTGGCGGTCACTGGCCCTGCCCATGATCGAGTATTCCCTCGCCGATTTCTCGGTGACCACCGAGCCGCTCTCGGCCGGCACGCACGAGATCGAGGTGCGCGCCTTCGATGCCGCGGGCAACAGCGCCACGGATCGGGCGGAGGTGACCGTCGAGGAGACGAAGGAGGAGGGCGAGGCAGCGGAGGAAATCGAGTCCGCGCCGACCGCGAAGGACTCCGCCGGCTAGCCCAGCCCCAGGGCGCGGCCCACCTGGAAGATGAGGAGCCCCAGGCCCCCTGCCAGCAGCAGCGAGTAGGCCATGGCGACGAGCGGCCACTTCCAGCTGTTGGTCTCGCTGCGCATCACCGCCACCGTCGCCAGGCAGGGTATATAGAGGAGTTGCACCACCACGAACACCAGCGCCACCAAGGGGGTCATGCTCTGGTGCAGGGTCTGCACCAGGCTTTCTCCCTCCGCGTGGTACAACACGGCCAGGGTGGCGAGGGAGGTCTCCTTCGCCGCGAAGCCGGTCAGCAGGGCGACGCTCATCCGCCAGTCGAATCCCATCAGCCTTCCCACCGGCTGCAACAAGAAGCCCAATCGCCCGAGGTAGGTGTCTGGCAGGTCGGCCCCCGCCGGGAACGAGGAGAGAACCCAGATGAGCACCGAGGCCGCCAGGATCACGGTCGCCGCTTTCTTCAGGAAGGCCACCAGGCGCCAGCCGGTGTACACGGCCAGGTTGCGCGCGTTCGGCGCGCGATAGAGGGGCAGTTCCATCATGAAGGGTGCCTCCTCTCCGGGCAGCACCACCCGCCGGAGCACGAAGCCAACGAACACCACCATCAACAGGCTCAGCGCGTAGAGGGAGCCCATCACCAGAGTGCTCTGAGGGGAGGGGAAGAAGGCCCCGACGAAGAAGGCGGCCACCGCGATGCGCGCGGCGCAGGGGATGAGGGGGTTGATGAGGATCGCCAGCAATCGGTCCCGCTCGTTCTCCAGGATCCGCGTCGCCATGATGCCGGGGACGTTGCAGCCGTACGCCACCAGCAGACACAGGAACGCCTTGCCGTGCAGGCCCATGGCGTGCATGATGCGGTCTGTCACGAAGGCGGCGCGCGCCATGTATCCGCTGTCTTCCAGCAGCCCCAGGAACAGGAAGAGAATGAGGATGATGGGCAGGAAACTCAACACTCCCCCGACCCCGGGGATGACGCCGTCCGATAGGAGGCTCACGAACCAGGAGGGATAGGAGGCGAACGCGCCGGCGGTCCACGCGCTCAGGCGCGCGAAGCCGGCGTCCATCAGGTGCGAGAGCGGAGCGCTCACCTTGAAGGTCAACCAGAACACGCACACGAATATCCCGAGCAGGATCGGCAGGCCCAGGAAGCGGTGGGTGACCACGTGGTCGATCCGGTCGGTGAAGGTGATCACCGACCGCGCGGGGCGCTCCATGCCCTCGGCCAGCACCTCCTCGATCCAGGCATAGCGGGCATCCGCGACCACCGCGGGGCCGTGCTCGTGCTGGCGCAAGAGGGCGTGGATTCGTTCCCGCGTCTCCCGGGCAAGCGCCCGCTCCTCCAGGCGCTCCACCTCTTCGTCCCCCTCCAGCATCTTCAGCGCGATCCAATGGGCAGGGAGCCCCTCCAGTTGCTCTCCCTCCAGCATCTCCTTCAGTCTCGCCAGCGTGGGCTCCGCCGCCCCGTAGTGAATGGGGCGGGGAGAGGTGGTGCGCTGGCCCGTGCCGACCTCTATGATCGCCTTCAGAAGGGCCTGGCAACCCTGGGCTTTGCGCGCCACCATGGGCACCACGGGCACGCCCACGGCCTGCTCTAGTTTCTCGGGGAAGATCCGATAGCCCTTGACGCCGGCCAGGTCCATCATGTTCAGGCCCACCACGACCCGGTCGGTGAGCTCCAGCATCTGGACCAGCAGATAGCAGTTGCGCTCGATGTTCGAAGCGTCCAGGATCACGACCACCACGTCCGGCCGCTCCCGCAGCACGTAGTCGCGCGCGACGATCTCCTCGGCCGAGTGCGCGGTCAGCGAATACGTTCCCGGCAGGTCCATGCACTGGAGGAGATAGCCCTCCAGACGACAGGCCCCCTCCTTGCGCTCGACGGTCTTGCCGGGCCAGTTGCCCACATGTTGGTGGAGGCCGGTCAGGATGTTGAAAATCGTGCTCTTGCCGACATTGGGGTTGCCGGCCAGCGCCACTCGAATGACCTTTGGAGGCGCCTTCGCTTCGCGCTCCACTACCCGCCCTCCCCCTCGCTGGAAATCGGCTGCACTTCGATCCTCGCCGCCTGTCCGCGCCCGAGCGCGAGTCTGCCGCCCCGCGCCTCCACGATCACAGGTCCAGCTCCCGCGTTGCGAAGCACGGTGATCAGCGTCCCCGGAATGATGCCCAAGGCCGCCAGCCGCATGCGGAAACCGTGGCCGCAGCAGATGGCCTCCACTCGCGCGCGCTGTCCGGGTGCGAGACTGACCAAAGACATTGAGTCCGGCTTCTTTACCACTGCCATCTCACTCCTACTCTAAGCAGCACTCACCACGGGCCTTTTCGATCCTCCCTCGTGCCAAGCTTCGGCCTTCTCGTTCAACCTTTGCCTCTCCGCTTAGGCCTGCCCACACGGATGCTCGCGGCAAGTTGATAGCCCAGCGTGTGCCTCTTCCCCCCCGCCTCTATCACCACCGTCGCGCTCAACGGCTCCACCTCGCGCAGAGTCACTTTCCGGCCGGGGAGCAGACCTCGGTCCGCGAGATAGCGCACCACCTCCGCGGTCTCGTCCTCCAGCCTGGCGATGGTGAGCGGCCGGTCGGTGGGCGCATCCGGCAGCGGGATGGTGTCGTCCTTGCTGGAGGCATCCACCGGGTGCCCGTGGGGGCAGGACTTGGGAGAACCGAGCGCCTCCGCGAGCCGGGCTGCCACGCCCGGTGACACTGCATGTTCGAGCCTGCACGCCTCCTCGTGGGCCTCGGCGAGCGGTACTTTGAGCACATCCGTGAGCAGCCGCTCCATCAGGCGGTGCCGCTTGATCACATCGTGGGCCAGCCGCTCCCCCTTCTCGGTCAGCGCGATGTGGCGATACCGGCGGTAGGTGATGAGCCCCAGCTCGGCCAGCCGCTTCAACATCCCGCTCACCGTGGCCGGCCTCACCCCCAGGTGTTTGGCGAGTCCGGTCGTGGAGGCGCCCTCCGGCCTGCCGCTGAAGCGGTGGATTGTCTCCACGTATTCCTCGATCGTCTGTGACTGCGTCTCCGCGCCGGGCGCCACTTCGCCCTCCTTTAGGGAAGACAAGTTTCACATTTAGCCTTGCCTAACAATATACCGCTCCGGAGTGCCTTGTCAATCCCGCTGTAGTCGGGGAGAGTCAAACGAGCGGAGCGGCCCCCGCGGGGGCCGCTCCGCTCGGCCACGCACGCCCTGTCGTCGCTACTACCGCCCCCGATACCGCTGCCTGCGGTAGTCCAGCCGGTTGGGCGCAACCATCATCTGCACCTCCGCGGGGAACATCTCCACATGCACGACACCATGGTCCCACACCAGCGCGCTGCCGTGGAAGGCGGGCCCGCGCAACTCGTACAAGGTCCCCGCGCCGGGTGTGTCCCGCGGCGTCGTCTCCGCACGCCTCAGGACCGTCAGCCACTCCGCCACCCGGCTTCGGCTGGTCTCCTTGATAATTATCGGGCCGGGCGGACGTATCCTCTCCAGCGCCTCGACCACATACGCCTCCAGCAACTGCGGCCAGAGTTTCCGGAGGAGCCGTGGAGATGCGAACAGGTCGGCGGCCGCGATCTCGCCGTTGATGACCACCACCGCTCCAATCATCTTGGGGTTCCGCTCCGGCAGGTCGGAGAGCGCGGAGCGATAGGGCTCTTTGTCTCGTTGCACCGACTCGCTGTCCCGTACCGACCTCAGACTGCCGGTGGGACTGGGCGCGCCAAGGGCCTCCTGCGAGCGCGCGACGGACTCCCATACGGCGGTCTGCCCGGCCGCCTTCGCCCGCCGAATAGAGGCGGGGGCGAGCGATTTCCCGGCCGCGAACTTTCCGTCGTCACTGGCGACCACCCACCGGCCGTGCTCCACACAGAAGACAGGCACCACCAGCTCCGCGCCGGCGGGCACAATCAGGTCATCGGCGAGAATGCGGTCCTGCTTGCCACCGGTGAGCATCTCGCCCGCCATCCCGAACACCGGAACCTTGGCCTTGCTCCGAACCCGGGCGAAGTTGACCTGGGAGTCTTTCAGCTCGCTCACCTCGATCAGGCCCTTCTCGATCGCCTCGCCCAGGGGGAGTTCCACGCGGGGCGCCCGCGCGCCCACCGCGGTGACGGGATAGATGGTCAGGTTCTCGTGCCGCCGCGCCGGGCCGACGGCCAGGCGAGAGGCGAAATCGTCCAGCGCCTCCTCCGCCCTCGGCGGCGGAGAGGCATGAGCCGCCTTCCCCGACTTCACCCAACCGATACCGAACAGCCCCGCCAGGAGCGCTCCGCCCACTATTGCCAGGAGGAGAGGTCGGACCTTCATCACTCACTCTCCTTGTTCTAGACTGCGCATTACTGCGTAACCCTTCGTGTGACTATCGTACTGTCAGTTCCACCGGCTTGGCCGTTTGATGGGGAACTTCGCCCGCAGGCGGTAGCTGAACTCCAGCGGCTTGCGGGAGGCGAGTTTGTCCAGGTAGACGATGATCTGTCTGGCGGCGATGGTGTACTTCTCCATCACCTGCTTCTCCACCAGCCGGTCCAGGTCCGCGGTCTGCACCTCGAATCCGGGCGGGACTCCGAGGTCGATCACCACCATGTTGCAGGCCCGCGGGTCGTTGTTCACCACACTCACCCGGGCGGTGAGGAGATCATCGGTCTGCAGCGAGGTGCGGTCATAGGACACGTCAATGGAGAGCAGCTCCTGCTTGGGCGGCCGCACCAGCGCCCACGGCAGGTAGTACTTGGAGACGATCTGATAGAGCGCGCTGCCCTTGCCCTTGAGGGTGATCTTCACCCGGTTGTCGCCATCGTGAATCAACTGCTTGGCGTCCACCTGTCTGACCACCTCATAGTCCTCCGGGGTGATGCGGAACTCGCCCGCCTGCTTCCCGTTCACCTGCACGGTCACCGTGGCGTCGATGTCCTGCGCCGCCTTCTTCAGGCTCGCCAGCAGGGCCTTCAGCGACCAGACGGTGGCCTGTGTCGTCTGCCAGGTGCCGAAACTGTCCTTGGCGCGAATGAGATAGGTGATCGCCTTGTTCGTGAGGACCACGTGCCGGCCGGACTTGACCAGGGCATAGGTGGCCAGCGCGGTGGTCTCCAGGTCGGCGGAGCCGTCCTGGGCAGAGGTGAAGGTGGGCCCATCGGTGCGCCAGTAGGCGATCTCCTTCTCCACCGTCGCCGCCTTCGCCAGCGCGTTCACCACCTGGCCGGTGGTGTCGCCCTTGCGCCCGGAGGTCAGATAGGCATTCGCCAGTACGGCCAGCGCATAGGGGTCCTTCGCCTTCCGCCAGTGGGCGTCGAGATAGGCGAAGGCGCGATCCAGCGCCGCTCCGCGATACCCCGATTCGGCGAGTGCCCAGGTGATGTAGGCGGTGACCCGCAGGGTATCGGTCTGGCGGTTGATGATGCCCTCGGCGATCCCGCCCTTGTCCGGCTCCCACGATCCGTCCTTCTGCTGGAGGCCGACCAGCCAGTTCTGGGTGCGGGTGATGAGGTTCGGGTCCACCTCGTGGACGCGGCTCATGTCGTGGAACTCGAGCAACCCGTAGGCGGTGAGCACCTTGTGGGCCGGCGCGTTCCCGAACCACGAGAACCCGCCGCCCTTCACCTCGAAGGAGACCAGGCGCTGATAGCCCACGTTGATGTACTGCTCGGCCTTCATCTGGATCTCGGGGGTGATCTTGTTGGTGGACTTCATGTAGTCTATCACCAGCACGTTCGGATAGGTCACCGAACTGGTCTGCTCGAAACACCCGAACGGCATCCGCAGCAGCGAATCCAACCCCTCCACCGCCTGGCTGAACAGGCCGGGGTAGATCTTCACCAGGATGGTGGAGGCTCCGGGGATGGCCGCCTTCGGGATGGCGACGGTCCTCTCGACGGTTCCCTCCAGGCGGTCGTTCCAGGTGTCCCGGCGCTCCTCCCCGTCGGGCAGCACCTCGATCTTCCGTTTGATGGCATCGCTCAACTTCGACCCCTGCGCGCGAATGGTGAGCGAGTGATTCCCGATCTGCTTGGCGCGGATGCGGTAGTACACGACGGTGATGTCGGAGGGGCCGATGTCCAGCGATTTCTCCGCCTTGTCTCCCACCAGGTCGAACCAGGGATCCAGTTCCAGGCGCAGCCGCACGGTCTGCCGATCGGGCAGGTAGTTGTAGACCGCGATGGGGATGGAGATTTCGTCGTTCTGGGTGAGCGCCACCGGCAGGTCAATGTCGATGAAGAAGTCCTGGAACACCCGCAGCCCCTTCGTGGCGCTGCCCAGTTGCCCGCGCCGGGAGGAGGCCAGCGTCTGCATCCGCCAGGTGGTGATGGAATCGGCCATCTGCACGGTAACCGAGGCGCGGCCATGCTCATCGGTGATCACCGCGGGGTTCACGTACATGGTCTCCGGGAAGAACTGGCGGAGGCGCACCTGGGGCCGGCCGGCGGCCGCGGCGTGCTGGGGAGCGGGCGCGCCGAGGGCCGGCACCGCCATCGCCTTCTCCATCACCATGTCCATGGCAATCCCGCCGCGGCGGCCACCGCGCCCCCCGGCGGCGAAGCCGCCCCGCCATCGCCGCTCACCCTCCAGGAGCCATCGCGCGATGCCGAGCAGGTCATCGCTGGTGTTCCACCGCCCATCCGGCCCCGCGGAGTCGAGCACACAGTTCACCTGCGACCACCGCACCCGGTAGTCGCGGCCCCAGCGGTCCTTGAGATCGCGCTTCTTCAGCAGCCCCTCCTCCACCAGAGTCTCGATGCCGTCCTTCTCCGCGAGATAACGGCGGTGCCGCTCGTAGTAGCGCTTCAGCGCGCGGTCTATCCGCTCTGCGGCACGCGCCATCTCCTTCATCCAGCGCGACTTCATCTTCGCCAGCCGCTCCTGGTAACTGTCGGCGGTGAGGGTGTACGGGTCCCGAGGCTGGGAGGCGGCGAAGAGCACGGCCGCCGCCCGCTGCCTGAGGGCCTCATCCTCCGCGGACTCGGCCCCCTGGAAGGGGAGTTTCCCGGTGACCACGCCCTCCGGGGTGAAGCCGTGTATCTCGTAGCGCGGCTTCATCAGTTCCTTCTCCAGCGCGAAGTACACCCGCTCCAGGCCGGGCTGCATCTCCTGGAGCGCGAACACGCTCTCGTCCACGATGGTCACGCCCAGCGCGGCCTGCGTCGGCCGTCCCTGCTGGTCCCGCACGGTGAAGCGCAGTTCCGCGGGATCGCCCGGCCGGTAGGTCTCCTTGTCCGGCCGCACCTCCACCACCAGGTCATCCGCCGGCTCCACGTAGAGCAGTCGCGTGTCGCGGATGATGTTCTCGTCCGGCAGGATCTGGTAGGCATGGATTTGCAGCGTCCCCTGCAGGTCGGGGGTGAGGGGAAGGTCGAACTGCGACCGGCCGCCCTTCAGGTCAACCGCGCGGGTGAGCACGGTCTGATTGTCCCGAATCACGTCAACGTAAGTCGTTCCCTCTTGTTTGGTGGAGAGGACGGTGAAGCGGACACTGTCGCCGACCTTGGCGATGGAACGGTCCGGCCGCAACAGCACTGCCTGCTTTCCTTCGCCCAGCCCCACCTCCGCCGTTCTGGTCACCCGATGGCCGCGGCCGTCCGCAACCTCCAGGGAAAGGGCGCGATCTCCCCACTTCGGCACCAGGTGCCATTCGAAAATCCCCGCCGCATCGGTGGCGCCTCTCGCCTCCTCCTGCGGTCCTTGCGAGGCGATGAGCTCAGACCCGGCCATCGCGGATACCGATGCCCCCGGCACCGGCTTCCCGTCCGGGGTGGAGACCAACACGTACACGATGTTCTCCAGCCCCGGCTTCAGCTCTCCCGACTCCGGCACCACAGTCACGACCAGCGGATCCTTCGCCACCGGCACCATCTCCGCGATCTTCTCGGTGTGCTCGGCCCGGTCGGTGACCTCCGCATCCACCTTCACGAAGGCCTTGCCCTGTTCCAGCGGCTGGCCCACGAAGTAATCGGGCAGGTCGCACTCGAACTTGAAGGTGCCGTTGGCGTCGGTCCTGCCCTTGATCTCGGCGAACTCGTTGAACTTCACATCGAAGGCGGAGAGGGTGATGAGAACCTCGGATTCGGAGGTCGGCTTTCCGAAGAAGTAGTCGGCCTGCACCTTGCCCGTCATCCGCTCTCCCGGCAGGTAATAGGGCTTGTCTGTGGAGAGGGTGACCTTGAACTTGGGGAGCACGTACCGCTTCACCTCCACGGTCCGCTCGGCGCGGCCGTCCGGGGTGATGGCTCGCACCGTGTAGCGCCCCATGTTCACCTCATCGGCTAGCACGAACTTCGCGGAGGCGATGCCGTACTCGGAGGCCTCCATGGTCT
>JALGTT010000409.1 GCA_029821235.1 Candidatus Hebobacteria bacterium
CGCTCGTTCAGGCCCGACTCCTCGACGGCGTCCAGCAGCGGCTTCAACTTCTCATCCTTCAGCACCACCGCCCGCAGGTCGCACTCCATCCACATGTCCACATTGGGCGCGGCCGCCTTGCTGACGTCAACCGGTTTTGCCAGGCCCCAATAGCGAAGACCCACCACCGCCGCGGCCGTCACCACCGCCAACAGGACAGGTATCCAGATGGGAAACCGTTTCTTCCGTGGAGGCGCGGCACTAGGCCCTGGTCCCTCTTCAGCCCCGAAAATCACCTGTGGCGGTCCGCCGTTTGCTCCGCCGTTGCTCGGTGTCTCAGTCATCTCTTCCCTCCCCGCGCGACGTCAGGCTGGGAGACTGACCGCCGCGCGCGAGTCTCCTAGTTTCTTTCCCTACCCTGGGCATTTGGTCCAAAGAATGGGAACCGCGCGCGGCGAAACCGCATTGGGATAGACGCAACGTTCTCTCCGGCCGAGAGGGACGATAACGACCGCGGACGCAGGCTATCGAGTCGTGGGACCCCCGCTTGCCCGCCGGCCGTATGGAGGGTCCTCGGCGCGATGTTCGGGATGACAAGAGTCGCCGGAGGTCCGGGTTTCCACAGAGATACACGGCCACAGAGGAACGCAAAGGAAATCAAGCGCACAGGTCGGGGGCCTGCCTTTGGCGGGCGTAGGCACGCCCGCCCTGCAAGCCTTGCTACCCGCCTCTCCCCGCGCTCACCCGGTCCTCGATGCTCCACAGGAGATCCGGGGTGATGCCTTCGGCGCGGAGTTCTTCCTCGGTGGCGTAGATGGGCCCCCGACAGCCCACGCCCGGCAGGCACCCGAACAGCCAGCCTGCGGCATCCGGCGCGCGGCGGAAGTACCGCGGGTTCAGCTCCATCGCCACCCCTGCCTCGGCCGCCGCATGGCCGATTGAGAACACCTCGTCCCGCTTCAGCTCCCCCACTATCTCCTGAAAGGTGTACGGGCTCTCGGGGACGCCGAAGGGGTGGGCGATGATGTCGGCGAGGCCGCTCCCAATGGCGGCGAGCGTGAGCCGCACGATCAACTCGGCCATGGTGCGCGGAGTCATGGCGCCCGGCTTGTCAATCATCGGGAGGTAGAGATGGCTGGCGGCCATCACCACGTAGTCCAGGGTGGCCGCGTACTCGCGGTCAATGCTGAACTGGTCGGGTGCGAATGTGTCGGCCTCACAGCCGATGTAGACCTGCAATCCCCCCAGGTCCGCGGGGAGGGCTTTCCGCGTCAATGCCGGCCGCTCCAGGTGCCGGGGGCGGATTACGTGGTCGGTGATGCCGATGGCGCGCAGGCCCGCCTCGTGCGCCGCCTGTACGATCGCCTCCGGCGTCGCCTCCGGGCTGCCGCAGTCGGAGAGCGCGGTGTGAATGTGCCAGTCCGTCTGAATCAACTTCTCCAACGCCAAACTCCAGTCGCAAGACTAAGGGGCTCGCGTCGAGCCCCGCCCGGAGGTTCGGCGTCGTCCTGCTCGGCCCCTCTCAAGTCACACGCCGAGGAGTGGACGGGATGATGGGCCGTCCTGCACTTCGGGGGGTGCGAGGCCCCTACTCCTGCCCCACCTCGCGGAGGCTCTTGGCGGCGTCCTCCGGGGAAATCACATTGATGTAGATGTCGCTCCCCAGCTCGAAACCGCCCAGGGTGGTAATCCTGGGGTAGATCTCCAGGTGCCAGTGATAGGCGCGAACGTTGTACTCCGCGCTCGGCGCGCTGTGGATGGCGTAGTTGTCGCTCATGTCCGCGAACCTGATGGAATGCCGCTTGGGGATCACCCAGGTCTCGAACGGATACCGTCCCGCGAAGGCGGTGATGACCACGAAGTGATCGCTCTCGAACACCGCGCGCTCGCCGCTGCTCAGCTCATAGTCCACGATCTCGCAGAACACGCACTTGCCCAGATATTCCCAGTAGTGCCCCGCTCCCAGCAGTTCCAATTGCACCTGGTGGGGGAGCACCGGCCCGGCGATGAGCTGGGTGTGGGGGTGGATCAGCGAGGTGCCCGCCTTGGGGCCGTGATTGCGAAAGATCAGCACGTGCCGCAACGATTCCGCCACCTCGTAGGCCAGGTAACGCTGCCGATAGGCCTCCACCACCCCCTCGACGTGCTGGGTGTCCATCTCCCACAGGTCCTTGTCGTGATCGGGAGATTCGATCACCACCTCGTGGGCCCCGAATCCGTCCCGCGCCGAGTAGATCCCCACCGAGCGCAGCGCATCCGAGCCGTCGGCCCTCAGCGCCGCGAACTTGTTGGGCACCACTCGCACCGACCACCCGCGGGAATTGCGCGGGCCGCCGTCTCGCAGCGCGAACACCTCCGGGGGAGTCTTCCCCTCATTGCCCGGACAAAACGGGCACTTGGAATCGAACTGCGGCGGGCGGTCCTGCGAGTCTCCGTCCTGGCGCAGATCGGAGGGACGCTTGCCGCGGCCCTTCGCGATGATCACCCACTCCCGCGTGACGATGTTCTTGCGCAGTTCCGGCTGAAACCCCGCGTTCCGCCTGCTAGCGCTTGCCATACCCATCCCCTCGGTGCTGACCTTTGCAGGGGCTCTTCCTGCCCCGACGGCGTTCACTCTAGGCGGGGCGTGGGGTCGTGTCAAGGCGCCCGCGCGCAGGTTGGTGCCGGGGAGGCGACGCGCTTAGGCGACTGGCAGCACGTAGGCCACCGCGGGGTCAAACGTGGCGAACGCGGTGTCCCCGGGCCGCAGGCCGCTCTCGCGGAACATGGGGCGGGGAAGGAGGGCGATCAGCTTCACCGGCCCCTCGATGTCCACCCTCATCATCGGTCCCCGGTCCACCAACCGCGACACCTTGCCCTCCACGACATTGGGCGCGTCCGCCGTCGGCCGCTGCCGCGACACCGCGATCTCCTCCGGCCGGATGGTGAGCAGCACCTCCCCCTCCGGGCCGCCGCGCACCCGGAACTCCTTCTCCCCCACCTGCACCGTCAACATGCCGTCGCGCCGGGCCGCGCGCCCCCGGAGGATGTTGTC
>JALGTT010000410.1 GCA_029821235.1 Candidatus Hebobacteria bacterium
GAGTGGACGCAGGAACTCGCGCCCGGCGACCCGGTTCTGCATATCCATATCCCCGGGGGAGCGCCGCTGGACCACCGCGCCTGCGGCGAGGCATTCCAGCGAGCCATGGAGTTCTTCCCCCGGCACTATCCGGAGTACCGCTTCGCGGCCTTCTGCTGCAGCTCCTGGCTGCTGAACACCTGGCTGGCCGAGGTGCTGCCGGCCGACTCCAACCTGGTGCGGTTTCAGCGCGAGTTCTATCTCACACCCCTGGAGCAGTGGCCTCAGGGCATGATCGACCGCGTGTTCGACGATACCCCTGTGGATCCCGCCACCGCGCCCAGGGACACCCGCCTCCGGCGCGCCATCGTGGAGGCGCTGGAGCGGGGCGAAGACCTCCGCGGGGGAGGCGGAGGGATGTTCCTGTTGCCCAAGGACCTCAACTGGGGGGCGGAGGTCTACCGCAGGCAGCCGTGGCCGTGGTAGCGGCGCACGAGCCGCCGGGAGCGCGCGTCACGAGAGCGTGCCGTAATCGTCGATCGCGTCCATGATGGCGCGCATTCCGTCCTTGAACTGGCGCTCGCTTTCGTCGTCGGTGATTCCGTAGGAGCCCATTTCGGTCATCCCGATCACCAGGCGGCCGCTGCCCGCATCCTGCTTCAGCAGGTCGGCGGTGTATTCGTAGGTCTGCTGCTTGCCGAGCAGGAACAGCGTTTCCGGGAAGTTGACCCAGATCACGGTCTCCTGCCCCCAGGCCTTGCGGGCCTCGGAGAGGGGCAGGTCTCCGCAGGGCGGGGGAGTGAACGCCTCCACCGCGGGCACGCCGGTCTGTGCCACCAGGTCCACAAAGGCGCGAAGGTTGTTGTTGTGGGCGTGGAGGATGGGGATCTTCCCGGCCTCCATCAACTGGGGCGCGTACTTCCGGTAGAACGGCACCACGTATTGTTCGTACTGTCGCGGCCCGTAGATTCCACTCAGCGAGCCCATGGAGGTGAGTTCGCCCGGAGCCTCAAGTATCAGCGGCATCATGCGCTCCAGGCGCCGCTCGCAGGCCTCCAACAGGCGCGCGAACTGCTCCGGGTAGTCGTGCTGCGCGGCCGACCAGTCCTCCAGCGAGAAGAACTGATCGGTGGCGTCATAGGGAGGATTGGGCCCGTCCAGACGCACGATCCCGTCGCCCCCGATGTCCCGCACATGCCCGAGGAATCCCTCGTAGTCGGCGTGGAACACCGTGTTGTCCACCATGAAGATGACCGGCTCGAAATCCTCCGGCCCCTTGATCATCCACTCCGCTTCCACGCTCTCGCCGTCGCTGATGCGGCCCACGTGGGTGCGCACCGCAGAACGGACGCTGCCGACGGGGGTGTGGTAGATGGTGTAGACGAGGTCGCCTTCGGTGCGGTTCTCCACGCGCACTTCAGGCATCTCGGACCAGATGGCCGATCTCCGCAGGCAGAGGCCCATGCCGCGGTTGCGAGGCAGAGGCCCATGCCGCGGTTGCGCAGTTCACGCTCGAAATCCCCCCGGGGCACCAGGTTGTCGTAGGGCACGAACGGCACCCGGTCCGGGTTGTCGCCGTGCAGGACGGCATTGATGCGCGCGAGTGGTGTCACGATCCGAACTCCCAGTGTGAAATCTTCTCTTTCCACTACTACAGCAGCGCCTTCATATACCTGCAAGCGAGTTCGGCCTGTCTCGCCACCGCCTCCAGGCCCTCCAGTTCGTGGTTCTCGCCCAGGCAGGGATGACAGAACTCGTAGGTGAGGTAGCCCTGGTAGCCCCGATCTCGGCCAGCGCCTTCACGAAGGCCGGATAGTTGAACGGCGGGCGCCGGGTGTAGCGAATGGACCGCTGGACCGCCTTCCCGTCCACCTCCTCGAACTCGCCGCCGAAGTGGGAGTGCACCTGGAGGGCGCCGGTGTCCCGCACCGCCTGCATCACATAGTCGTCCTCCTGGCTGGTCAGCAGAGGGCAGTCCAGGCAGGCCTTGAGGGCAGGGGAGTCCACCTCGCGGATCATGTCCAGCATGTCCAGGTGGTCTCGCAGCAGGGGCTCGTGGTTCTGAAGCGCCAGCGTCACGCCCTGCTCGCCCGCGAAGTCCGCCAGTTCGGTGAGGCACTCCTTGACCCAGTTCCACCTCTCCAGGAACGTTACATCCGGCCCCTGGGACCAGTGGCGCCGAGTTATTTCATAGGTGGCGCGTCCATTGCGAAGCGTGATCCCCCGCCAGGCGGCGAACACGCGGACCACCGGCGCGCCCAGGTCGCGCGCCAGTTTGATCTGCTCCCTCGTCACCAGCAGCTCGTTCTC
>JALGTT010000047.1 GCA_029821235.1 Candidatus Hebobacteria bacterium
TGTGTGGTGCTGCCGGACGGCACGGTGGCGCCCGCCGGAGGATAGGGCCGGTCAGGCGAGCCACACCTTCCCATCGGCCCCCGGCAGTCCCTTGGCCACGTTGCGCGTGTCCACCACCAGAGAGGCGTTGCTGACCACCTGCTGCCAGTCGCAGGCATCGTGTTTGGTGGCGATCACCACACAGTCGGCCTCCTGCAACTCCTCGTCGGTCAACTCGACGGACTGGAGAGACAGCCGGCTGCGCCGCATTCGCGGCAGGCGCGGCACGAAGGGGTCGTGATAGCGCACCTGCGCCCCCGCCGCCTCCAGCAGTTCCATGATGCGGACGGAGGGCGACTCCCGCGTGTCGCTCACGTTCGGCTTGTAGGCCACCCCGATCACCAGCACCCGGCTGCCCTTGAGCGGTTTCGCCTGGGAGTTGAGGGCCTCCATCACCCGCTGCACCACGAACTCCGGCATGTGTGTGTTGATCTCTCCGGCGAGCTCGATGAAGCGCGCGTTCACCCCGAACCGGCGCGCCCTCCAGGCCAGATAGAACGGGTCTATCGGGATGCAGTGCCCGCCCAGGCCGGGCCCGGGCTCGAAGCGCATGAACCCGAACGGCTTGGTGGAGGCGGCCTCGATCACCTCCCAGACATCGAGCCCCATCCGCAGGCAGATGGTCTTCAGTTCGTTGACCATGGAGATGTTGACCGCCCGAAAGATGTTCTCCAGCAACTTCGCCGTCTCCGCCACCTCCGGCGAGGAGACCGGCACGGTGTGCTCGAGGATGGTGTCGTACAGGGCCTTCGTCACCTTCAGGCACTGCTCCGTGACACCGGACACGATCCGCGGCACCGCGGAGAATGGAGGGTTGACGCTCCCCGGGTTCACCCGCTCCGGCGAGAAGCCGCAGAAGAAGTCGCGGCCCACTTTCAGCCCGCTCGCCTCCAGGCGCGGCAGCACCTCCTCGCGGGTGGTCCCCGGATAGGTGGTGCTCTCCAGCACCACCAGTTGGCCGGGCCGGAGCCGGCCCGCGATCTGGTCCATGGTGGCGGTTACGAAGGAGAGGTCGGGGTCGCGGGTGGCGGTCAGCGGGGTCGGGACACAGACGCACAGCGCGTCGGGCTCCCGCAGGCGGTCGAAATCACAGGTCGCCTCCAGACTTCCGTCCTTCACCAGGGATGCGAGGTCCCGGCCGCTCACATCGGAGATGTAGGATCTTCCGGAGAGCAGTGAGCCGATCTTCTCCGGGTCAATGTCGAACCCGATGGTGTGCAGGCCCGCGCGCCCGAACTCGACGCTGAGGGGAAGACCCACATAGCCCATCCCCACCACGCCCACCACGCATTCCCGCCGCTTCAGCCGCTCCACCAGCCGCTCCGCGCGTCCCCCGGCCAGCACTTCCGTGGTTTGTCCCACCTTGCATCACCTCACCCCAGGACTCGGTGGCGCCCCCCGAGAGGCGGGACTCCGGCAACTGCGACCATGGCTTCGGCGAGTGGAGACACGCCCACCACCAGGCGAGAATGGTATCATCGGAGAGATTGGCCGTGTGTTCCAACCGCCGCGCAAGTGCCCCACCGTTGGCGGCCTCTGTGACACGCGCCGCGCGGGGACTGCGGCCCGACGTGGGAGCGTGAATCAGAAGATTCCGGCTCGCACGATATCCTTCAGGTTGAGCATCCCCAGCGGCCGGCCCTCTTCGTCCACCACCGGCATCTCGCCTATCCCGCGGGCGGTTTTCTGCATGATGTCCAGGCACTCGGCGGCGAGTTGAGTGGGGGAGCAGGTGCGCGGGTTGCGGGTCATGATCTCGGAGGCGGGGCGCGCGAGGCAGGCGGTGTCCTCGAGGAGGTGTCTGCGGATGTCGCCGTCGGTGATGATGCCCTGCAGGCGTCCTTCGTCGTCCACGATGTTCGCCGCGCCTGCGTTGGCGGCGGTGATGGCGAAGAGCACGTCCCGCACCGGCGCCGACCCGGGCACCTGCGCGCAGGCCTCCCCGGTCCGCATCAGGTCGCCGGCGGTGAGCAGCAATCTCCGCCCCAGGCTGCCGGAGGGATGGAGCAGCGCATAGTCCTCCGCGCCGAACTTCCGCGCCGACATCGCCGCCACCGCCAGCGCGTCCCCCAGGGCCAGCATCGCCGTAGTGCTCGCGGTGGGGGCGAGGTTGAGCGGACACGCCTCCCGCTCCACGCGCACGTCCAGCACCACCTCCGCGTAGCGCGCCAGGTCGGACTGCGCGCCCGCGGTGATGGCGATGATGGGGATGGAAATGCGTTTCATGGCGGGCAGGATGGCGAGGATTTCGTCGCTCGCGCCCGAGTAGGAGAGCACGATCAACACATCCCCGCGCACCACCATGCCCAGGTCGCCATGCACGCCTTCGCTGGGGTGGAGAAAGAGGGACGGGGTGCCCGTGCTCGCGAGGGTGGCGGCGATCTTCCGCGCCACCGATCCCGATTTGCCGACCCCTGTCACCACGGTGCGCCCCTCCGCGCCGAGAATCACCTCCACGGCGCGGCAGAAGTTGTGGTCGAGCCGCCCGGCCAGCGCGCGCACCGCCTCCGCCTCGATCTCCAGGGCCCTACGGCCCCGCGCCAGCCACTGGCCGCCACACTCCGGGCACGGCTTTCCCTGCTCTTCTCCCATCGTCGGTCCCTCCGGCCTGTGAGTCCCTCTTGGGCCGCCCGAACGTGCCCTCAGTTGTGTTCTGCGGGTAAGCGGGAAATGCCTGCGGGCGATGCGGGGGAAGGAGGGATGGATAGCGGTACAGGAGCGGCGGGGAGGGACTAGGATCCGACGATTTCCTCTCCCTCAACCAGCCCGTCCCGGAAGTGCACTATGCGCTGCGCGTAGCGCGCGATATGGGGCTCATGGGTGACGATTAGGATAGTTCGCCCCTCCTGGTGGAGACGGCGGAAGATCTCCATGATCTCCTCGCCCTGACTGGTGGCGAGGTTCCCTGTGGGCTCATCCCCCATGATGATCGCGGGGTCGTTGACCAGGGCACGGGCGATGGCCACGCGCTGCTGCTCGCCTCCGGAGAGCTCGGTGGGGCGATGGTGCATCCTGTCGCCCAGCCCCACCGCCTCGAGGGCCTCGCGCGCGCGACGTTCGCGCTCCGGCTCCGGCGTTCGCGCGTAGAGCATGGGAAGCTGCACGTTGCGGAGCGCGCTGGCGCGAGTGAGGAGATTGTAGGTCTGGAAGACGAAGCCGACCTTTCGATTCCGGATCCGGGCCAACTCATATTCGTCCAGCGTGGAGGTCTCCACTCCATCCAGGCGGCAGCTGCCCGAGGTGGGGGTGTCGAGACAGCCTACGAGGTGCATGAAGGTGGACTTGCCGGAGCCGGAGGGCCCCATGATGGCCACGAATTCGCCCCGTTCGACGCGCAGCGACACCCCGCGCAGGGCCTCCACCTTGACCTCTCCCATCTGGTAGGTCTTTCGCAGGTCGGTGGTCTCGATCACTGCGCTCTCCCCGCGTCGTTGCCCGGCGCCGGGGCTGCCAGGTCTCCCAGCGCTCTGCGGAGCCTCACCAGGGCGAGGCGGTAATCGTACTCTGCCTGAATCTGACTGACCAGGGCCGCGGTATGCGCTGCCCGCGCGTCGGTGACTTCCAGGAGAATGCCCACCCCCTCCCGGTACTTGCCTTCCGCCGCCCCCAGGCGCGCGGCGGCCGCCGCCACCGATGTCGCGCTTACCTGCAACCGGGTGCGGGTCCTCTCCACCTCGGCCAGCGCGGTCTCCACCGCCAGCCCGGTCTGGTTGATGGTGTTCATCAGGTCGGCTTCCGCCCGCGTCAGCGAGGCCTGCGCCGAGGTGACCTCTGAGGCGCTCTTCCCCCCGTCGAACAGCGGCCACGAGATGCTGAGGCCCACCTCCCAGGAGCTGCCGCCGTGTTCCCAGTCGTTCAGCCCCGTGCTATACCGACCGGCCAGCAGGGGGGCCGGCCCCCTGCGAATCTGCGCCTGGCGCAGCGCCTTTCGGGCCGCCTCGACCGCCTCCCTGGCCTGGCTGGCGTCAGGGCTGTGAGCGCGGGCGCGGGCCAGCGCCTCCTGCCTGCCGGGCACGGCTTCCTCGCCAAGGGGAGGGGGCTCGGCCAGCTCCATGTCGGTCTCCACCGGCAGGCCCATGGTGGTCTTGAGCCTTGCCACAGCCACCCGATAGCTGGCGCGGGCGTTTATCAAGTCGAGCCGAGCGCGGGCCAGGTCGTCCTCCGCGGTGAACCTGTCCACCTCCGGCGCGACGCCGAGTTCGATGCGAGCAAGCACCTCCTCCAGATGGCCCCGCGCCGATTTCACGGCCGCCTCCTCCACTTCGATCAAGTGCCGGGCCGCGAGGGCGGAGAAGTAGTCGGCGGCGACTTGCGCGATCAGGTCCTGGACCGCGGCGCGGTAGCCTGCCTCCGCGCCGCGCAGGTGTGCTTCCGCCTGCTGGATCGCCTCCCGTCGGCCGAATCGCCACAGCGTCTGGTCCACGGAGAGGCCCACATCCTGGGTTCGTTCGGTGTCGCGGTCGCCGCCGGCCGTTCCCCCGCTCACCGTGTCCGAGGCCGCAGCCTGTACGTCGGCGAAGTACTCGCTCCGCGCTCGGGTGAGAGCGGCGCGGGAGGTGATTACGGACTGCCGGGCGGAGATGATCTGGGGGCTGGTCTGCAGGGTGAGGGAGGTGCAGTCCTCAAGGGTGAGGGGGCGCGCCGGGATCTGTGGCTGCTTGCTGTCGGCGGCCGCTGGAAGGGCGACCGCAACGCAGAGCGTTGCCAACACCGGTAGTAGTACAGCCGTGCATGCTCCAGTCAGTCTGTCACTCATAGCGAAGCGCCTCGATGGGATCAAGTTTGGATGCTTTGCGGGAGGGCAACAGCCCGAAGAAGATGCCGACAAAACCCGCGAAGGAAAACGAGACCACCACCCACAGCAGCGACACCTGGGTATTCAGACCCAGCACCCGGAGGGCATAGGCCAGCCCGACCCCCACCAGAATTCCGATGCCACCCCCCGCCAGGCTCAGGGTGACCGCCTCGATCAGGAACTGAAGGAGGATGTCCCTTGGAGTCGCCCCCAGCGCCTTGCGCAACCCGATCTCCCGCGTGCGCTCGGTGACCGACACCAGCATGATGTTCATGATGCCGATTCCGCCCACCAGCAGGGAAACGGCGGCCACCGACCCGAACAACAGGGTGAGGATGCGGTTCGCCTCCTGGGCTCCCTGGATGAAGTCCGCGGCCGACATCACGGTGAAGTCGTCCTCCGTCCCCGGCATGATGTGATGCCGCTCCCGCAGTACTGTCTCCACCTCCCGCTTCGCTCTATCGGCCACCTGCATGTCGGAGAACTGCACCGCGATTCGGCTCACCGCGTCGCGGGGCACGCCCGGGCCCCTCGGCCCCAGCCCCAGACGGTAGCGCGCGGTGGAGAGAGGCACCAGTATCTGGTCGTCCGGGTTGAACCATCCCATGTCCCCTTTGCTCTTCAACTGGCCGATGACGCGGAAGGTGACACCTGCGATCTTGATGCGCTCTCCCACCACAGAAGCGGGGCCCCCAAAGAGATTCTCCACCACGGCCGGCCCCATCACGGCAACCTTGCTTCGGGAGCGCACCTCCCGGTCTGTGAACATGTGTCCCTCGGCCAGATCGAATCCCCGCACCCTGGGAAAACTCTCGGTCACTCCCACGATGTTCGTGTTCGTGTTCTCGCTGCCCGCCTTCACTTGAGCGCGCCCGCTCAACTCCGGGGCCACCGCCACACAGGTGGGACATTCCTTGAGAATGGCCTTCGCGTCCGACTCGGTCAGCGTCTGCACCGAGCCCGCGCCGCCCCTCACCGGCCCCCGGCGCCACTGGCCGGGGCGCACTGTCAGCACATTGGTGCCGAATCGCTCGAACTGCGCGAGCGTGGCCGTCCTCGCCCCTTCTGTCATGGAGACCGCGGCGATCACAGCGCCCACGCCGAGGATCACCCCCAGCATGGTGAGCACTGACCGCAGGCGGTTTGCGATCAGTGCCTCGAATGCGACTCTGATGGACTCGCGGAGTCCCATGGCGATTACCTGCGCCCTCCGCCGGAGCCCTGCCGGATGAAGCCGCCCGCGCCGCCCATCCGCCGGCCGCGCTCTCGGGCCCAGTTCTCGCGGTCCCCGCCCGCGCCGGACGTCAAAGGCACCAATACCTCCATTCCCTCCTTTACCCCCTCCTTGATCTCGATTCGTTCGTCCCCCGCCAACCCTACCGTCACCGGCACGGACACCACTTCCTCACCACGACGAACGAACACATGCCGGTCCCTGCCATAGCCCTGCACCGCGCGCGGGGGAAGGGTCAGTACATCGACGGCCTTGGCGGTCACGAAGTCGCAGCTCGCCGTCATCCCGGGCTTGAGCATGGTGCCTGGGTTGACCACTCTCACCGTTACCAGGACGGTGGTTACGTTCTGCTGAGTGGTGGCCTGGGGGTCCACCCGGATGATCCGGCCCTGGAACTTCTTCTCCGGAAAGGCGTCCACGGTGATGGTCGCGGGCTGACCGGCGCGCACCTTTCCGACATCGGCCTCGTCCAGGCTCACCTCCACCAGCATCTCCGACAGGTCGCCGAGCAACACTATGTCGGTCCCCTGTGTGATGGAGGAACGGCCGGAGGTGACGATGGTGCCCTGCTCCACGTACTTCTGGAGGATCACGCCCGCGCGGGGCGCCGTTATCGTCGTGTAGTCCAGGGTGGTCTTCGCATTGGTCACGGAGGCCTCTGCGCGCGCCACCTGGGCCTTGGCGCTGATGACATCCGCCTTCTTCAGCTCGGGCTGGATGGCATCCGCGCGGGCCCGGTCGAGAGCCGCCTTGGCCTGCGCCACCTGGGCTTTGGCGGCGTCCAGCTCGGCCGCCAGTTGCTCGTCCAGCGTGTCCCATTGCCGCCGGGCGGAACTCAGTTCCGCCTTCGCCAGCTCCCAGCGGTTCACCGCCGCGTCCACATCATTCTGCGACACGAATCCCCTTGCTTTCAGGCCTCGGGTGCGCTCCAACTCGGCCTTCGCCAGTGCAAGGTTGGATCTTGCCCGCGTCAACGCGGCCTTCGCATCCGTGCGCCTCTGGGGATGGATGGCGTTCTCCAGTTCCGCCAGGTTCTTCTGTGCCGCTACATAGGAGGCCTCCGCCTGGGCGATGGACGCCTGGGTAATCGCCGGCTGGACGCGCGCCTGCTCCTCCGCCTGATGCAGGCGCGCCTTGGCGGCGGACAGGTCGGCCAGCGCTTGATTGTAGGAGGCCAGGCTGTCGGTAGGGTCAATCCTGGCGATCAGATCGCCCTGCTCGACCACATCCCCCACCTCCACCGCAAGTTTCTCGACAGGGCCCGCGGCGTAGGACTTTATCTGCACCGTGGTACGAGGCTTGAGGATTCCGTCCCCGCTCACAGTGAGCAGGACGTCGCCGCGCTCGACTGCCACCGTGTCGTATTCCCCAGCCCCCGCGTCTCTGGAGGACCGGGCGCGGAACCATCCGGCCGCGGCAACCAGAAGAATCAGCGGGACGACGACAATGGCAATACGGCGCATAGTTGCTATCTCCTTCGACAACGCGGTCTATCCTGCTAAGACGAATGGAGGGCCATTCGCATTCCATCGTTCGGAACACAATCTCAGCATTTCTTCATGCCACACTCTGATTGGGCAGGAGAAACCGGCATCCCTGCGAATTCCGTCATCAAGATACGCCCAATTGTACAAGGAGGCAGAACGGTGTTCAGCGACAAACGAAGCAAGCGTGTGGTGCTGGTGGCCCACTGCATCCTGAATCACAACGCGCGCATTGATACCTGCGCCTATTTCCCAGGTGCGATGCCGGAGATCGTGGAGGCGATCATGGAGGCCGGGGTGGGGATCGTGCAGATGCCCTGCCCGGAGCTCCAGTGCCTGGGGTTGGACCGCAGGGGCAGGATCGTGGACGGCGAGGACATCGGGATCAGGGAGGCGCTGTTGGGGAAGGAGCGCGCGTGCACGGAGAAGTTGGCACGGCTGGTGGTGCGGGATGTAACCGAATACCAGAAACAGGGCTTCGAGGTCGTGGGGGTGATCGGGAACGATGGCTCTCCCGCCTGTGGGGTGGATTACACCCACTACCTCGGCACCGGCTACGAGCCGGGCACGGGCGGTTTCATGGTCGTGCTCCAGGAGGAGTTCAAGAAGGCGGGCATAGACTTGCCCTTCGTCGCCACCCTGGACCACGAGTGGGACGAGCGGCTGCCCCGCATCAAGGAGTTGGTGGCAAAGAAGAAGTAG
>JALGTT010000048.1 GCA_029821235.1 Candidatus Hebobacteria bacterium
TGGTTCAGGGAGAACGGGATAGAGCCCAAGGACGCTCCGGTGGCGGTGATTGACTACCCGGCCGACTACTACGTGGTGGCGTTTGCGGACGGTCACGTCGAGGAATTGAGCAAGGACGAGTGGGGGTTTGAGGGAGAAACCTTGGAGCGCCGATAAGCCAGCGTATTGTGCGCGCGTCGGGCGCGTCGGCATGCCGCGCGCGGTCTGGGTCGAGCACACTCAAATGCGGGGCCCGCCCTTCCAGGCGAGCCCCGTTCTTCTTTGTGTTGCAGTAAGTCGCTACGGCGTGATGGTGAAGCTCTGCGTCCGCGTGAGTTGATACGCGGTATCGGTGGCGTCCTCCACCGTCACGGTGAGCGTGTACTCGCCCGCGGTGAGTCCCGACGGGATATCCCACTCCATCGCACAGTAGGGTACGCCCGTGCTGGTGGCATCGCTGTTGAGGGTCGTCAGATTCGCGCCCGTGAGCGACACCGTTTGACTGGCGCTGGTGGGGCCGGTCAACTGGAAAGTCACATCGAAGGTGCCGTCCGGTCCGACCAGGTCGGGGTCAAGACGCAGCGCGTCGAGGATGAGGTACGCGTACCCCGGATCAGAGGCGGGCCCGCTGGATTGCGACGACCAACCCCAGTAACTAGCGCTGGAGGGATCCACTGCAGTGATCGCCGGTCCTCCCAACACCACCGGCGCTCCGGTGGGCATGATGAAGCCCCGATACACGTATACCGCCATCTGGTCCCGGGTCACCGGAGTGTCCGGGCGGTAGGTGCCGTCTCCGTAGCCGTGAACCACATTCTGGGCCGCCGCGTACTCGATCTCGTCATAGGCCCAGTGGTCGGTAGGCACATCGCTGAAGGTGGGGGTGCCCGGTCCGGTGGGCACAGCCATCCCGCCGTAGATGCCGCGGGACACGTACACCGCCATCGCGTCCCTGTTCACCACCACTGAGGGACGGTAGGTGCCGTCGCCGTAGCCGCCGACGAGGCCTGCCCTCGCCAGAGCCTCGATCCACGGCCACGCCCAGTGGTCGGAGGGAACGTCGTCGAACTGCGCTTCATAGGCGGCGGTGGCGAGCTTGAGGGCTCTGGTCATGTAGACCGCCATGGCGGCGCGGTCAACGGCAACGGTCGGGCGGTAGGTGCCGTCGCCGTATCCGCCCACTACGAGCGGCACGCGGCCGGCGCACTCCTCGATCCAGAATCTCGCCCAAGAGCCCGCAGTGCCCGGCTGCACGTCCTCGAACCGGCTGACCACCACATCCGAGGACGCCGTCTCCCCGGGCAGCGGCCCGCTGCTGTTCACCATCTGCCAGGCGCAGGCAAGAGTGTCGTCCGAGGCAGGCGCGGTGGGGGAGACCGGGGCCGAATAGACCAATGTGGTGAGCGGCGGCGCGGTGATGTCGAAATTGAAGGTATTGGTGCCGCCGGGGGCCACATCCGCCGCCATCGTGACCGAGATGACGCTCCAGCGGTCGAGGCTGTTCAACGCCTCCAGTTGGCAGCCGCCGGCGACGGTCCAGGTGGTGGTGCCGATGTTGTGGTAGGTGATGGAGACCGACTGCTGCTCATCCCACTCCAACGCGGTCGGCAGCGACTCGCTGTCCACCGCGGCAACCGGGGCCGACTGGACGGTGATCGTCACGGTATCATTGTCGCTCACCGATGGAACCCCGTCGCAGGCCGCGGTCACTGTGATGTTGACCACCATGTCGCTGCCCGTGGCATTGGTGGGAGCCGTGTAGGTGGGATTCTGCACCGCAGCGGAAGGGCTGAAACTGCCCCCCGCCCCGCCGTCATCCCAGGTCCAGGTGGCGATGCCGTGGCCCAGGGTATCGCTGGCGGTCGCGGTCAACGAGACCGAGCCCCCGCTGGCGACCGTGGTAGGGTCGGCGCCGGCGGTCACGGTCACCGAGTGTGAGGAGGCGATGGTGATGCTGTCGCTTGGATACGGCGTGCCTGTAACATTGCCCGCGGTGTCCACCGCCCGCACCTCGATGGTGTGCGTCCCGGCCGACAGCGCGGAGGTGGTAAAGGTGTAGGCCTCCGTCCCGCCGTCGAACGTGCCGTCAGTGGCGGTGGCGTTCTGCCAGGAGCCGCCATCCACCCGGTACTGCACATTGGCGATGCGGTTGACCGTGCAGTCCGCCCCGGGGTACGACTGATTCGGGTAATAGCCCACCGAAGCGCTACCCGTGTAGGTGGGGGTAGTGTCGGTGGTGGGGTCGGGCGTATAGGCATTGAGCGAGGCCGTCGGAGCAACGTCCAGAATATCGGGGACGCCGTCGGTGTCGGTGTCCCGCCACCCGATCTGCTGCTCGGTCACCGTACAGGTGGACAGCACGTTATTGTTCATGACGCACACCGGGTTGGTTCCGCAATTCGTATTCTGAATTCGCAGATAGCCGAAGTAAGCCGACGAATTGCACCCGGAATACTCGTCTGCCGCACCGAAGATGTGCCCCATCTCGTGGGCAGTCACCCGGTCCATGTTGGAGATGCCCCAACCGTCGTTGTCATATGTCAGGACGATGAGCGGACCGTTGATATAGGCGTACGCGAACCAGTTGTCGCTGAACTTGCCGTCCGCGTCATTGCTGCTGTCCACCACGAAGATGGTGAATGCCCAGTCCTTGTTGTTGTTGTTGCGCAGGTCATGGTCGTAGTTGCGCGCGGCCGTCAAGTAGGTGCTCGAGGTGCACGAGTACCCGAGGTTGGTAAGTATTTCGGCCATCCACAGTCCCTCGTCGCTCTGGGGACGGGTGATCGGCTCATAGCCCGTGGACGCGCCGTAGGTGTAGGTGTAGGTGAAGGAGACAGGCGCCACCGTATATGGATAGTGGGATGCCCACCAGTTGGTGGCCGCCAGTATCTCGGAGACTACGTTGGACTCCTCCGTACTCGTCCAGTCCTCGGTGTTCGTGTCTATGCTCCCGTTGCTCTCCACGAGGATCACCGATACGTACACTGACCCCAGCAGGTACTCCGAGGTCTGCCAACTCGCCGCCCCGGGCGGAGACGGCGAGATCCCCTCACGGTAGGGAACGCCCATTCCGGCGTCCGGCGGCAACAGCCAGTCTCCCACGAGCGGCTCGCCCATGATTTCGTGGGCGTCGGGCGCGGGCTCGCTCGGGGGGAGCACGAACGTCTCATTCCAGGCGTTCACCGCGTCCCAGGCGAGGCGACCGTAGCCCGCCGCCACGGTATCCGGATCGGCGAATCCTGTGGTCACCAGGTCCACTCGCGGGTCACTCCGCGCGGCCGCCGCCGCATCTTGTCCCATCTCCGCGATCACTACGTGTGGAGGGAATACGTGCCGCGCCACCACTCCTGCCTCGCCCAGGTCGGCCAGCAATGCGTCCAGTGAAGCCTGATCCGGGCAGTTGACCACGAGGAGATGCGCGGCCTCCTGAGGGGGAACCGCGGCCCATAGGGGCCCCGTGGCAAACAGGGGGATGGCTACCGCCAGCGCCACCATGACGGCAACCAGCGTACGACGGGGCATGGCATCACTCATATTGGTCTCCCTTCGCCGGGGAAGTTTGGGGGGGATGCGTCGGTGATCGGGCCGGGCAATGGCACGCGAGCATGATGTTGGTGTGAGGAGAGAGTCCGCCAGAGGACCTGCCATGGCGCCAACGACGGGTCTGACTGATCCCATGTCCAGACGGCACATGCCTTCCCGCCCAATCTACGCCGAATCCGATCGAGGTCCGGTGGCCGCCCCGACCACCTGTCGGCAGCCTCGACCGGCAATTAGGGTAGCACTGGTCGCAGCCATGGTCAAGCCGCGAGGTACCCTCTCCGCCTCTGCTGGTTGACCTGTCCCGCCTTTTCCGGTATTCTGTCGGCGAATACAGGGTTGGTCAGCAGACATGAACACGGTTTCCGCCAAGTATTTCATGTTTACGTACAAGCGCCTTGCTGGCGCTCGTGTGTTCGCGTCTGCGTAGACGACAGACCCGGAAGATCGAGAACCACGGCGCCAGACCTCACACCGAGAGTCTGGCGCTTTCACATTGCGGGACCTCTAATACCAGGCGAAGGAAAGGGCAGAGCGCGGTGGACAAGGTGCAAGGAATGCTCCTCGGGACCCAGACCGTCAACGGAAACGGCGTGCTGGAAATCGGCGGATGTGATGCGGTGGCGCTGGCGCAGGAGTTCGGCACCCCTCTCTATGTGGTGGACGAGCAGTGCCTGCGGGAAAACTGCCGGGCCTATCGGGAGGCCTTTGCAACACGCTACCCCCATTCCCACATCTCTTTCTCCGGCAAGGTGCTCACCACCATGGCGGTGTTCAAGATCGCTCACCAGGAGGGATTGGGCCTGGATGTCTCCTCCGAGGGCGAACTTCACACCGCCCTGCGCGCAGGCATACCGGCGAGAGACATCGTCTTCCACGGCAACAACAAGTCGCGCCGGGAAATCGAGCGGGCGGTGATCGAGGGGGTGGGCCGCGTTGGCGTTGACAGTCTGGATGAGATCGAGGCCCTCCAGGAGGTGGCGGCCGCGCACGACGCCACCGTAGATGTGCTGGTGCGGGTGGCCCCCGGGGTGGCGGCGGACACGCACACCCACATTCAGACCGGCCGCGTGGATACCAAGTTCGGCTTCCCCATCGTGGGAGGCGCAGCCAAGGAGGCGGTGGCGGCCGCCCACGCAGCACCGAATCTCAAGGTGCGAGGCATCAACTGCCATATCGGCAGCCAGATCATGGACATCACTCCATTCGTACAAGCGGTCCGTCTGATGGTCGAGTTCGCGGCGGAACTCCGCAACAGCCTCGACCTCGTCATCGAGGAACTGGACCTTGGAGGCGGGCTCGGCGTTCGTTACCTGCCAGAGGATCGGCCTCCTTCCATAGTCGAGTATGCGCAGGCGATCGCGGATGCGATGCGCGCCTCCTGCGAGAAATACGATCTGCCCCTCCCCCGGCTGATTCAAGAGCCGGGCCGCAGGCTCGCCGGGGAGGCGGGGATCACCCTCTATACGGTGGGAGTGGTGAAGACCGTGCCGGGCATCCGCACCTATGTGGTGGTGGACGGCGGGCTCTCCGACAATCCGAGGCCGGCCCTGTACGACGCGCGCTACCATGCCATTGTCGCGAACAAGGCGCGCGCGCCCCGCACCACCACGGTGACCGTGGCGGGCAAGCATTGCGAGACGGACACTCTTATCCAAGACCTGCAAGCGCCCGAAATCGCGCCGGGCGACATTCTCGCGGTGCAGACCACCGGCGCGTACAACTACTCCATGGCCAGCAACTATAACCGTCTCACCCGCCCGGCAATGGTGCTGGTGGCGAACGGCAGGGCCGACTTGATCGTCGAGCGCGAGAGTCTGGAGGACTTGACCCGCCTGGATCGCCTGCCCCCGCGATTGCGCGATTGAGCCGCGAGGTCATATCGCGGTGAGGGTCGAAGCAGACGGATGGTGACACTTCGCGTGCATCCGTCGGCGATGGCGGGCCGACTTCGATGAGAGATATCAGCCTCCAACTGCTGACGGCCGTGCTGGCCAGCATCGGTCTGGGGATGGTGGGCTTCACCTACGGCGCGGCCTCTGCGTTCTTCATGAGCGCCGTCCTGGCGGTCCTCATCATCGTCAGTTACCTTGCCGCGCGGCTATCCGGCCGGGCGTTGACGGTGCGCCGGAGCATCAGCGACCGGGTCTACGTGTGGGACCAATTCCCGGTGTCCCTGGAGATAACCAACGAGGGCCGCCTGCCCCTGTTCTTGATCAAGGTCTCGGAGAGGCTTTCGCCCTGGCTGGTCAGCGAAACGCCGACGGATTTCATCGTCCCCGCCCTCTGGCCGGGTGAGACCACGCGGCTGTCCTATCGGCTGCGAGGCCGGAAACGGGGGGTGCATCCCATTGGACCGACGCAGGCGGTGGTCTCCGACCCCTTCGGGCTTTTCTCCCGATGGGTGGAGGTGGGTGGCTCCGCGGAGGCGGTGATCTATCCCAAGCCCATCCCGTTGGAGGGAGCGGTGGTAAGCGGGGGCAGTGAGGCCCACGCCATCTCCACCGGGGAACGCTCCCGAGGCGCGGAATCCGGCATGGAGTTCTACGGGATTCGAGATTATCAGCCGGGGGACGAACTGAGGCGGATCCACTGGCCGGCCACCGCTCACCACGGCCGGCTGACAGTGATCGAATTCGACCAGGGGGTGTCCGACAGCACCGCGGTGCTGCTCGACTGTCGGGAGGGAACCGACTACGGCTCCGGAATCGTCACCTCCCTGGAAGTCGCCGTGCAGGCGGCGGCCTCCCTTGCCAGGTGGACGCTGAACGCGGACGGAGTGTTCTTCCTGGCCTACCAGTCGGGGAATACCCCCCGCTGGCTCCAGGTGGACCGCTCGGATCGGGAGTACGAGGTGCTGGAGGCGCTCGCCAGGGTGCAGGCCGACGCCCCTCACCCGCTCGCCTCGGTGGCCGAATGGGCTCTTCCCGCCATCCTTCCGGGCACGGCGGTCTGGGTGATCACCTCCGCCCCGGACCCGGACCTGGCGGACCTGTGCCGGAGACTCAGACAGACGGGAGCGGTTGCCTCCGTCAACGTAATGCTGCTGGAGGCAGGAAGTTTCGATCCCTCAGCGGCGGCCCCTTCTTCGGCCGAGGTCGCTGAGTGGCTGCGGCCGGCCGGCGCGCGTACGACTGTGTTTCGCAAGGAACATGACCTCGACGCGGCGCTGCGAAGCGCCATCTCCATGCGTTCGTCGGTGGCCTGAACGAGTATGCAAGTCCGGATAGGGAACAACGCGGCTGCGAGAGCACCCCAGGCAGAGGATTGGCGCGACCGGGCGCTCCTCTACGGCGCGGCGACGGCGGCGCTCGCGCTCCCACCGCTCACCTGGGGCATCGCCACCAATGACCTGTCCTCCGGGGGCTTGGGCGCGCTCCTCGCCATGATCGGCGTCATCACCAGCGCGCGATTGTCTCGCCAGCGAACCCAGGCCATAGTGCCGGTTGCGGTCTTCCTGGGGGCGGCCGCGATGGGCGTGTGGTGGCTGATCGTCAGTCGCGCGGAGGTGGGAGCCACCACCGACCAACTGTTCGGCGCCGACCCGGGGATGGCGATGGCCCAGCGCATGTGTCTGCTGATGATCGGCCTCAGCTTCTGCGCGGTGAGGCCAGGCATGATAGCCCTGGCGTTGGTGCCCGGTCTCACCGTGTTCGGGCTCGCCAGCGGCCGGCTCGACCCTCTCGCCTCGGCGACGATGTTCTGCCTGTTCACGATCCTCGTGATGGTAGTGCTGGCGTGGGGGATGTTGTCTCCCCAGGAGGTGCGGGCGGTGATCGGGGGCGAGGCCGGGACTTCCCTCTACCTGGGCCCGAGGGGAGGCCCCGCCACCCGGCATTGGCGCTCTCGCCATCTGCTCTCGGTGGCGGGGGCGTTCGTGATCTGTGTCGTCCTCGGCTATGGGCTCTCGCTTCCGGTCACCGCCTTCTCCGACCTCTACCGCTGGCCGATTCTGATGGCGATAACCCCGGAGGGAACGGAGAGGATGTCCTTTGGGTTCACCGCCTCCACCCAGGCAAATCAGTTCCCGGTGGGCACCGGGCCCGAGGCGCTGAGCGATGAGCCCATTCTGGTGGTGTACGGGGACCCTGCGCCCTATTGGCGCGGATTGGTGTACGACCAGTACACAGGATCGTCTTGGACCCGGTGGCGGCGCTCCGAGGCGGTTCCCATGAAGGACGGTGTGACGGACCTTTCTGATCGGTTCTCTGGCCCGCCCGACAACGAGACGCGCGCCTACAGGGTGAGATCCGAGGTCATGCAGCCGCTGGTGATCTACGCCCCCGGCCAGGTTCGGCGAATTGTCCTGCCTCCGAACGTGCCGTTCGAACTGGAGGTCGACCCGTCCGGCTGTGTCTCCGTCCCCGGGAAATTCATGTGGCCGGGCGACGTGTATGAGGTCATCTCCGCGCCGCTCCCATCCAGTATGTCGGACGGTAGTAACGAGGAGGAGCCGGGCAAGGCGTATCTTTCGGTTCCGGTCAGCGCCTCGCGGGTGGCAAAGCTCGCCCACGAGATAGCCGGAGACAAACCCACCCCAAGGGCCAAGCTGGATGCTCTAGTTGCATACCTTCAGAACAACCTCGTGTACGACCTGAACGCACCCCCGGTGCCCCGCGGCCGCGATGCCGCGGATTACTTC
>JALGTT010000049.1 GCA_029821235.1 Candidatus Hebobacteria bacterium
GGGGACGCCGATCAGGTCCCGCCACAACTTGGGCGCCTCCTCGTCCTCCGGGTGCACGGTGATCCAGATCCGGTCGGCCGGCAGGCCCAGCACCTCGATCACGTACTCCCAGGCGAACTCGATCGCCCCCTGCTTGAAATAGTCCCCGAACGAGAAATTGCCCAGCATCTCGAAGAAGGTGAGGTGCCGGGGCGTCTCGCCCACCTGCTCGATGTCATCCGCGCGGAAGCACTTCTGGCAGGTGGCCACCCGCGGCGCGGCCGCGGGCGTGATCCCCCGGAACCAGGGCACGAACTGCTGCATCCCCGCGCTGGTGAACAGGGTGGTCTCGTCGGTCGGCTTCAGGGACGAAGAGGGCAGAACCCGATGGTCCTTGCCCGCGAAATAATCCAGGAAGCTCTGTCGAAGTTCTTGGCTGCTGCTGAGCTTTCCCACAGAATCACACATGCGATGACTCTCCGTGATGATGGCGCCCGCCGGAGGCGGACGCGTTGCTATTATAGCAGAACCGGACGCCGGTAAGGCGCTGTGTCGCTAGTGCGCCTCGACCTGGGGAGAGGGCGGTGCGAAGATCTCCGGCCAGTAATGTACCAGTATCACCTTGATCGCCCCGGCGACGGGAACCGCCAGCACGATCCCGAGAAACCCGAACAACGTGCCCCCGGCCAGCAACGCGAAGATCACGCACAGCGGGTGAATGCCCACCCGCCGCCCGATGACGCGGGGGGAGACCACGTAGTCCGAGAACATGTTGCCCCCGATCAGCAGCAATCCCACCACCACTATCAGCCCCGCGCTCTCTCCGGTCGCCGCCATGGTCAGCACGATGATCACCAGCGCGGTGGGAAACCCCAAATACGGAATCGTCGAGAGAACGCCGGTCCCCACCCCCAGCAGGATGGAGAAGCGCACCCCGGCCACAGTCAACACCGATGATGCGTATATCGCCATCAGACAGGCGATGGTCAGCAGGCCAAGCAGATACCCGCCGGCCACGCGGTTGACATCCTTGAGGATGCTCACGATGGTCGTTCTCTGGCTCTCCGGCACGGTGGCCAGCACCCGCCGGGCGAGCATGTGATAATCGCGCAGCAGCCAGAAGGTCACCACCGGCGTGATCACCAGCAGGGACAGCACCGCGAGGGAACTCTTCAGCCAGGCCAGCCCGGCGTTCAACAGCGACAAGGCATAGGACTGAGCGCGCACGCTCAGCCCGGAGAACCACTGCTCCACATCGCTCGGCACCACCCCCACCGGCGCGCCCCACTTCTCCACCAGCACGCGCCACTGCTCCGCCAGGTCCCCGATCTGGGCCACATAGGTCTGGTAGCCCGCAAGCAGGTCTCTCGCCTCTCCCGCCACCGCCGGAATCGCCAGCACCCCGGCCGCCACGAACACCACCAGGAACAGCCCGAACACCACCCCGATCGCCCGCGTCCGGCTCCATCCCTGCTGTTCCAGCCGGTCAATCGCGGGGTTGAGCACATAGGCGAGGGCGGCCCCCAGCACGAACGGCGAGAGAATGCTCCGCACCCGCCACAACAGCCAGATCACCAGCAGACCCGCCACCAGCGCCCACAGCCATTTGGGCCAGGACAGCAGGCGCGCCTCCGGCCGGACGGCTCCCTCCCGGGCCTCCAGCATGCGAACCGTCGCCACATGCACGATGGTGACCAGGTACACGACCACCGCGGTGCACATCAATGCAACAAGAGCACTTGGCAGGTCCACTATTCCCTCCGCACGCGCACGCCCCTCGACAGGACCTCCGCCCCGACATCCCCTCCGGCGGAGGAGGTTAGTCCTCGAAACGGTCCTTCATCAACTCCCGCAGCCGCTTGATCGCTCGCTGCTGGAGCCGGGAGACGTGCATCTGAGAGATCTTCAGCCGCTTCGCCACCTTGGTCTGAGAGAGGTTCTCGAAGAACCGAAGGCGGATGATCTCGCGCTCCCTTTCGGGCAATCCTTTGATCGCTTCCACCAGCCGGGCGCGGTGTTCGAACTTCTCCAACTCATCGTCCACCTGGCCCACATAGTCGGCCAGCACCCCTCCCGATGAATCCTCCGAATCCTCCCCTCCCAGGTCCTGGTCGAGCGAGGGCAGTTCGTACATCTCCCCCAACTCCAGCGCCTCCAGCGCCTGGCTCTCTTCCACATCCAGGTACTCGGCCAGTTCCGCGATGGTAGGGCTGCGGTCCAAGCTCTGCGTCAGCCTCTCGGCCGCCTTGGTGGCCGCCAGGCTCAACTCCTGAAGCCGCCGCGGCACTTTCACCGCCCACCCGCGGTCCCGGAAATGCCGCCTGATCTCCCCCACGATGGTGGGAGTGGCATAGGTGGCGAAGCGAATCCCCCGCTCGGGGTCGAAGCGGTCGATGGCGTTGATCAACCCGATGGTCCCCACCTGGATCAAATCCTCCAGCGGCTCCCCCCGGTTGGCGAACTTGCGCGCCAGATAGCGCACCAGGTTCAGATGCGCCATGATGAGTTGCTCCCGCAGTTCGGGATCGCGGGAGCGGCGGTATCGATCGAAGAGTTCCGGCGTGGCCGCGTCCGCCTGCGGGGACGCCCCGACCTTTCCCCGCGCCGCCTCGGCCTCTTCCTCCGGGGCCTCTTGTGACTTCAGCGCTTTCTTCGGCTCCGAACTCATGACCCGTCCCGGTACTTCACCAGACGGACGCACCCGCCCGTCTCGGCGTCACACGCCACCTCGACCTTGTCCATGCAGAGGCGCATCAGCATCAGCCCCAGGCCCTCGCAGTCGCCGTCAATGCTGAATCCGGGTCCATAGTCAAACACCTCGATCGCCAGGCATCGGTCGTCCATCGTAAAGCGGACCAGGATTTCGTTCTTCCGCCCCTGCTTCACATGCTCCACCGCGTTCGTGCACGCCTCTCCCAGCGCCACCTCGATGTCTTTCACGATGTCCATGGTGAACCCGAGTTGGGCCGCCACTCCGGTCGTCATCCACCGCGCTATCCGCACGAACTCCGCTCTCCGGGGAATTCGCAACTCCACGCTGGCAGCCGTTGCGGCGCTCATTTCCCTACCTCCTCGAGCGCGGCCCCCAACTCCTCATACATTGGGAACACCTGGTCCAGGCCCGCCCGCTCGAACAGTTTCTTGATGAAGGTCCGGGGGCTCACGATCCCGACCTGCCCGCCCGATTCGACGAGGTGGCTGCGCAGCCCCTTCAGCACACCCAGGCCGGAGGAGTCCATGTACTCCACCCCGGCGAGGTCAACCAGGAGGTTCCGCGCCCCCTCCGCGATCAGCCCCTCCGCCGCCTCCCGCACCCGATCCTTGGTGGCGATGTCTATCTCCCCGGCCAGCGACAGCACCCCCACATTTCCCCCCTCCATGCGTGACTCGATCTTCAGTGGGCTCTCCATGCTCCGCTCCCTTCCCCTCTCCGTTCGCTCACCGCGCTTTGTTCTGTAGGGCGGGGTCACCAAACCCCGCCAAACCACCTGACACAATCGAACCACCCTCCGCAAGCTCCGCTTGCGAGGCGGGCAAAGGTTCCCACTCCGCCAAGGCTTCGCAGGACCCGGTCCGAAGGGCCTAGGGGCCTACGCCCGCCGCCCGGACTAGCTCTTTGTGGGGCGGCATCACCAAGTGCCGGCCGCCTCAACTCTCCCAGTCATCCTCCAGCGGCGCGCGGCGCACACAACGGCGAAGTCTCTCCACCGCCTTCGCCACCTCTTCCCGCGTCACCCGGCCCGGGTGAGGCGCGCCCAGCATCACTCCGATCCCCACTCCCGCGATGAAACTCAGTATCCCCTCCGGCCCCTCATCCTCCGCGAGGTCGAACTCGGTGTCTGTCGTCATCTCGTGACTCTCCTCGTTGTCTCTCCGCACCCGCCGGGCGCGGGGACTCAGTGCTCGCGCTTCTCGCCCTTCGCGCCCTTGGCGCCCCGGACCGAGGCCACCCCTTTGCGAAAGCCCGCCACCCATGACTTCAGCCGCCCGAGGGTGGAGCCAACCAGGGTGCGCGGCCAGGATTCCGGTTCCAGCCTTTCGGTCAGATGGTCAACCCGCTCCAGGGCCTTGGCAACGGAGGCCGCCCCCGCGTCGAGTTTATCCGCGGCTCCTTTCACCGTCTGCACTATTTCGTTGGCCCCGCGGGTGATGGGCGCGATCTCCTTTTCCACCGAGTCCACCAGTTCGTGGACCCGCTTGATCAGGTAATAGGCGCGGATGGCGAGCGCCGCTATCGCAATCGCTGCCACGAACGCCCCCAGAAGTGCCAGTTGTTCCATTCGCTTCACCTCTCAGAACGACGATTCGATCACGCCCCCGAAGGCGACGCACTCTCCGTCATAGCACACCGCCGCCTGCCCGGGCGCAATCGCCCGCTGCCGCCTCAGAAACCGCAGCCTCACCCTGTCCCCCTCCGGCGTGGCGACACACGACGCCAGCCGGGCCCCATACCGCACCTTCACCTTGAACCTGCCACCCTCCGCGGGCAGCGACGGGCGGGCCACGTAATTCACCTCCCCCATCACCAACCCCCGCGCCAGCAGGTCCTCTTCCTCCCCCACTACTATTTGGTTCCGCATCCCGTCTATCGCCACCACATACCACGGCCGCCCCCGCGCCAGCCGCAGCCCCTGCCGCTGGCCCACCGTGTAGAAGGGGATTCCCCGATGTCTCCCAATCTGCCTGCCTTCTCGGTCGACAATCGGCCCCGGCTTCACCCCCTCGGGCCGCCGGCCGGCGACGAATTCCCCGCACCCGCCCTCCATCACGAAGCAGATCTGCTGGCTGTCCGGCTTCTTCGCCACCCACAGCCCCAGTTTCCGCGCCAGGGCACGCGTCTGCGTCTTCCGCAGGTCCCCCAGCGGAAAGAGCGCCTTCGCCAGATGTTCCTGCCGCAGTCCGTAGAGCGCGTAGGACTGATCCTTGTGCTTGTCCGCCGCCCGACACACCGTCCACCGCCCCCGCTCCCCGGTCCGGCGCACCCGCGCATAGTGTCCGGTCGCCAGATACCGCGCGCCGATCTCCTCCGCCCGCCGCAGGAGCCCGCCGAACTTCACCAGCGTGTTGCAGGCGATACAGGGGTTCGGCGTCCGGCCCCGCACGTATTCGTCGCAGAACGGCTCTATCACCAGGCGCGCGAATTCGTCCCGCAGGTTGATCACATAGTGCCGGATTCCCAGTGCCCGCGCCACTCGACGCGCGTCCTCCACCGCATCCAGCCCGCAGCATCCCCGCATCCCCGGCGGCGGCTCCGCCTCCCGCGGCCAGATCTGCATGGTGAGCCCCACCACCTCGTAGCCTTGCTCGACCAGCAGCGCGGCCGCCACCGAGCTGTCCACCCCGCCGCTCATCGCCACCACCACGCGCGCGCGCGGCCTCACTCGCCCTCTTCCTCCCGCTGCTTCTGCTCCGCCTCCCTCCGCCTGCGCTCCCACTCCTTCATCCGCTCCCCGATTCTTTTCTCGAACCCCTGGCTGCTCGGCTCATAATACGGCCGGGACTTGGTTCCCCTGGGCAGATACTCCTGGGGCACATAGTGGCCCGGGAAATCGTGCGGATAGAGGTAGCCCTCTCCGTGCCCCAACTTCTTCGCCCCCGAATAGCCGGTCCCCCGCAGATGCTTCGGCACCGGAGGCGCCACTTTCTTTCGCACGTCCTCGATCGCCCGCGAGATCGCCAGATAGGAGGCATTGCTCTTGGGCGCGGTCGCCACGTAGATAGTGGCCTGCGCCAGCGGAATCCGCGCCTCCGGCAGCCCCACGTACTCCACCGCGTGCGCGGCCGCGTTGGCGATCACCAGGGCCATCGGGTCCGCGTTGCCCACATCCTCGGCCGCCTGTACGATCAACCGCCGCACGATGAACCGCGGATCCTCCCCCGCCTCCAGCATCCGCGCCAGCCAGTGGAGGGCGGCATCGGGGTCGCCCCCGCGCAGGGATTTGATATAGGCGGAAATGATGTCGTAGTGCGCGTCCCCCTCCCGGTCGTACTTGAGCGCGCGCCGCTGGGCCGCGTCCTCCACCATGGGCAGGGTGATGACCCTCTTTCCCTCCTGGGCCGCGCGCTGGGCGGCCGCCTCCAGGGCATTCAGCGCGGCCCGCGCGTCCCCATTGGCGAGGTTCACGATGTGTGCGCGCGCCTCCGGCCTCAGTTTCAACTTCAGGCGCCCCAGCCCGCGCTCCTCATCCGCCAACGCGCGGTCGAGCAGCCCCCCCACCTGCTCATCGGTCAACGGCTCGAACACGAAGATGCGGGACCGGCTCACCAGCGGCGCGTTGATCTCAAAATAGGGGTTCTCGGTGGTGGATCCCACCAGCACGATGGTGCCGTCCTCCACGAAGGGCAGGAAGGCGTCCTGCTGCGACTTGTTGAACCGGTGGATCTCGTCCACGAACAGGATGGTCCGCTGACCCGACACCTTCATCCGCTTGGTCGCCTGGTCCACCACCCGTCGAATATCCGCCACCCCTGAAGTCACCGCGGAATAACTCTCGAAATGGGCCTTCGTATACCGGGCGATGATCAGCGCCAGCGTGCTCTTCCCGGTGCCCGCGGGCCCGTAGAAGATCACCGAGGACAGCGAATCCTGCTCGATTGCCTGTCGCAGCCAGGTCCCGGGGCCGACGATCTTCTCCTGCCCCACGAACTCATCCAGGTCGCGGGGCCGCATCCGCGCCGCGAGGGGCTGAGGCGCCGCCCGCTCCGCGGACCTCTCCTCTGGAAACAGGCTGGGGGAATCGCTCGCGTCCCGGGTGGACATTACGACGCGATTCTAACACGGGGCCGAACGGGGGTCAACGCGACCTTTTTTCGTCCTGACGTTGTGCGCTACGTTTTCCTTTTGTAGGGCGGGGCAGTCTATGCTGCCCCGCCTGTCCTGGCTGGCTTGGGAAAGCCAGCCCTACAGAACGGCCATTTGTAGGCCGGATTCTTTCGTCCTGACGTTGCTCGCCGCGCTTTCTTTTGTAGGGCGGACAAGTCTACGCCCGCCGCCCCCCTGTCATTCCGAGCCCAGGCGCCTGTGGCGCCTGGCCGTAATAACGCGAGGCCTGTCCTGAGTGAAGCGAAGGAACGCATCCGGCGACGCACGCGAAGCGCGTCGCCATGAAGCCAGGCCGTCCAATCGAAGGACAGATGAAGGTCCCTTGGCGAAGGAGGCCCACGCCCGCCGCCCGTTCTGTATTCGTGCCGCGGGCTGCCAGGCGTGCAGCCCCATCTCCGTCCATCCGCGTTCATCGCCGGCCCCTCCTTCGTTGACAGCCCTTTGCGGGCATCGCTATAGTTAGACCGCGCCGGCACCAATTCGAGGAGGCTGTCTGTGGACCTCATCTATTTCGATCACGCGGCCACCACGCCCCCGCGGCCGGAGGTCGTGGAGGCGATGCTGCCCTACTATCGGGAGAAGTGGGGCAATCCCTCCTCCCTGCACACCTCGGGGCGGCTGGCGGCCGAGGGAATGGACAACGCGCGGCAGGAGACGGCCGCCCTGCTCGGGGCCCTGCCGGAGGAGATCGTTTTCACCGGAAGCGGCACCGAGGCGGACAACCTGGCCCTCATCGGCATCGCCATCGCGCACGAGCAGAAGGGCAATCACGTCATCACCTCCAGGGTCGAGCACCACGCGGTGCTCCACACCGCCCAGTTCCTCGAAAAGCGCGGCATGCAGGTAACCTACCTGCCGGTTGACTCACACGGCATGGTGGACCCCGACGATGTGCGCAAGGCGATCACCGACAAGACCATCCTGGTCTCCATCATGCACGGCAACAACGAGATCGGAACCATCCAGCCCATCGCCGATATCGGCGCCATCTGCCGGGAGAAGGGGGTCGTGTTCCACACCGACGCGGTGCAGACGGTGGGGCACGTGCCCATCGACGTGCGGGAGATGAACATTGACCTCCTTGCTCTCTCCGCCCACAAACTCTACGGACCGAAGGGTGTGGGCGCGCTGTTCGTGCGCAAGGGCGTCCGCATCTCCCCCATCATCTTCGGCGGAGGCCACGAGCGCGGCCGCCGGTCCAGCACCGAGAACGTCCCCGGCATCGTCGGCCTCGGAGAGGCGGCCCGGCTGGCGCGGGAGGAAATGGACTCTGCAGGGAAACACGACGCGGAACTGCGGGACCGCCTGATCGCGGGCGTGCTGGAGCGAGTCCCCGACTCCATGCTCACCGGCCACCCCACCCAGCGTCTGCCCAACAACGCCTCTTTCTGCGTGCGCTATGTAGAGGGCGAATCCATGCTCCTCAACCTCGATTTCGAGGGCATCTGCGCCTCCTCCGGCTCCGCCTGCACCTCCGGATCGCTGGAGGCCTCCCACGTGCTGCTCGCCATCGGGTTGCCCCACGACCTCGCGCATGGCTCCCTTCGCCTCAGCGTCGGGCGCGGCAACACCGTGGAGGAGGTGGACCGGTTCCTCGAGGTCTTCCCGCCCATCGTCGAAAAACTCCGCGCCATGTCCCCCCTTTCACCCACCCGCGCGGCCGACGAGTGGGAGGGGACCGAACCCGACCACGCCCACGACCAGGCGGGAGAGTAGGCCGGCGATGGCGGAGAGATTGAGAATCGGCGTCCTCGCCTCCGGTGGAGGCACCAACCTGCAAGCGATCATGGACGCCTGCCGCGAGGGGCGGGTGAACGCGGAAGTGGTGGTGGTGGTCAGCGATGTCGAGTGCGGCGCGCTGGAGCGCGCCCGCAAGGCCGGCATCCCCGCGGTGTGGGTGGACCGCAGGGACAAGGCGCGCTATCCCGACCGAGAGGCGTTCGACCGGAAGGTGCGCGAAGAACTCGACCGGCATCAGGTGGAACTGGTTTGCCTGGCCGGCTACCTGCGCATCATGACCGAAGAGTTGATCGAGGCCTATGCGGGCCGGATGATGAATATCCACCCCGCTCTGCTGCCCTCCTTCGGCGGCCCCGGGATGTGGGGGCGCCACGTCCACCAGGCGGTGCTGGACTACGGCTGCAAGGTGTCCGGCTGCACCGTGCACTTCGTCACCCTGGAGACCGACGGCGGGCCCATCATCGTGCAGCGCGCGGTTCCGGTGCAGGAGGACGACACCCCGGAGACCCTTGCCGCCCGCATCCTCCCCCACGAACACCAGGCCTACGTAGAGGCGGTCCGGCTGTTCGCCGACCGGCGCCTGACGATCGAGGGGCGGCGGGTGCGCATCCTGCCCAAGGCGCAATGAGCCCGCCCCGCGAACAATCCGCCCCCTCCGCCGACGCCCGGCTGACGCGCATCATCCAGGCGTTCCTCGGCGTAATGGTCTCCCTCCAGTTCCTCTACTTCCTCGCCTACTCCTGGAGGATGGCCGCTTTCCCCGGGCAGTTGGACTATGGCGAGGGCCCCATCCTTCAGATAGCCCTCCGGGTCGCCCGCGGCCAGACCATGTACCCACCCCTGGACCAGGGCTATCCCTATGTCATCGCCTCCTATCTCCCCGGCTACTATCTCCTGTCCGCGCTGGCGGTGAAACTCACCGGGGCCAGTTTCCTCGGCGGGCGGGTGGTCTCGTGCCTGGCCGCGCTCACCATCGCCGCCTGCGTGGGGCTGATCGTCCACCGCAGGACCGGCAGCCGATACGCCGCGCTGGCCTCCGGCGGAACGGTGCTGGCGATCCCCGTCTACCTGGTGTGGGCGACCCTGATGCGGATTGATATGGCCGCGCTAGCCTTCGCCGTCGCCGGCTTCTACCTGTTCACGCGGGAGAAGCGCCTCCCCGCCGTCGTGCTCTTCTCGCTGGGCCTGTTCACGCGCCGCACCGCGGTCGGCCCCATCGTCGCCGCCTTCTCCGGGCTGGTCCTCCAGCGCAAGTGGCGCACCGCGTTCGGCTGGGCGGCCGCGCTGGCCGGGCTCACGGCCGCGCTGCTCATCGCCGCGCAACTCATCACCCGGGGCGGGATGTACGAGCAGTTGCGCTGGCACACCTCCACCTCGCTGGGGAAGTCGTGGTCCTGGGGACAGTTGCTCGACCTGCTCCACAAGGGCTGGTTGAACTGGCCGGTCTACTATGTGGTCAGCGCGGTCGGCGCGGTGTGGTGTCTGGTCCGCCGCCCCCACCGAGACCTCGGCATCTGGTCACTGGTCGCGTGGGCCATCTACCTCACCTCAGGCCGCATCGGCTCCACCTATAACTACTTCCTCGAACCGTTTGCGGTGGGCATGACCTGTGTCGGCGTCCTCATCGGTGAGGCGTTGGGCGCGGCCGTCAAGGCGCCGGAGCGCGCGGCCCCCGCGCTCCGGGTGCTGGCCCTTGGCGTGATGGGCGCGCTGGCGCTCCAGATGGTCCGCACCGACACCAAGATGAACTGGACGCTCCAGGTGATTCGGCCCTACGCCAGCGGGGAAGCGACCGCGTTGGCGGTGGAAGCCCTGCGCGCCGCGCCGGAGATGGTGATGTGCGAGGACGTGGGCCTCATCGAGTTGGCGGGTAAGGAGATACCCTTCGACCCCTTCGAGTTCACCATGCTCGCCCGCGCCGGGGCCATCAACGGCGAACCCGTGCTGGAGGATGTGCGCGAGGGGCGTTACTCTCTCTTCATCACCCGCTTCGATGTCAAGCAGATGACGGCCGTGATCGGGGATCCCAGGTTCGGGTTCGTCTTCGACCGGTTCCCAGCGGAGATGGTGCGCGCGCTCGCGGAGCGCTACCAGTTGATCGCCGAGCGGCGCCCCTACTACCTCTACGTGCCCAAGCCGCCCGACGACTGAGCCCCGTTGTCGGAGGCCCGCCTCACCCGGTCTCTCTCCGCCAGCCCGGCCAGATACCCCTCCACCGCCTCCTCCCAGCGGCCTTGGGCCTTCAGGATCGCCTCCACCGCCTCCCGCACGGCCCCCCGCCCGCCGGCCGCCTCGGTCACCAGGTCGGCCGCGGCGAGTATCTCGGCGGCCGCGTCACAGGGAGCGATGCCCACCCCGGCCGCCTTCATCGCCGCCCGGTCATTGAGGTCATCGCCCATGAACGCGATCTCCTCCAGCGACACTCCCGTCTCCTCGGCGAGGCCGCGCAACGCGGTCTCCTTGTCCCCCACTCGCTGGAGCGTGCGATGGATGTGCAGGTCCCGCGCCCGCCGCTGCACCACCTGGGAGACCCGCCCCGTCATCAGCGCCACCTCCAGGCCGGACGCCGTCGCCACCCGCACGCCCAGCCCGTCCCTCACGTTGAACACCTTCGCCTCTTCGCCCGCATCGGTGTAGATGATTCCGCCCGTGGTCAGCACCCCGTCCACGTCCAGGACCAGCACCTTCACCTTGGCCAGTTTGTCCTGCAATTCGCGTGCTTCGTCCGTCATCTTCACTTCGGCGCTCCTTCCATCACTGCTCGCCTCGCCGCGCCAATCGCCAGCACCTGCTTCAACAACTCGGGCAGGTCTGCGAGCGCCATCTGCGTCTCCGCGTCGGACCGCGCCGCCGCGGGATCGGGGTGGGTCTCCACGAACAGCGCATCAATCCCCACCGCGGCCGCCGCCCGCGCCAGCGGAGCCGCGAACTCCCGCTCCCCCCCGGAGGCCGTGCCCGCGGCCCCGGGCAACTGCACGCTGTGGGTGGCGTCGAAGACCACCGGCCAGCCGAGCCCCCGCATCACCTCCAGGCCCCGCATGTCGCACACCAGACGATGATACCCAAAGGTGGTCCCCCTCTCACACAGCAGCACCCCGCCCTCGCCGGATTCCGCCGCCTTGGCGGCCACCGGCCCCATGTCCTCGGGGGCCATGAACTGTCCCTTCTTGATTAGCACCGGCTTGCCGGTGCGCGCCGCGGCCGCCACCATTGCCGGTGCGCGCCGCGGCCGCCACCAGGTCGGTCTGGCGGCAGAGGTACGCGGGGATCTGGAGCATGTCCGCCACCTCCGCCACCCGCCCCGCCTGCCCCGGCTCGTGGATGTCGGTGTTCACGGGCAGCCCGGTCTGCGCTTTCACCTCCGCGAGGATGGCCAGCCCCTCCTCCAACCCCGGCCCGCGGAACGACTCCAAGCTCATCCGGTTCGCCTTGTCGAAAGAGGCCTTGAAGATCACCGGCACCCGGAATTCCTCCCCCACCTTCGCCAGCGCCTTGGCGATGGC
>JALGTT010000411.1 GCA_029821235.1 Candidatus Hebobacteria bacterium
CCCCGGGTGCAGCGCGCCCACCGCGAGGAAGCCCACCAGCGCAATCGCCGCCGCGCCGCCGGCGAGCCCGTCCACGCCGTCGGAGAGATTCGCCGCGTTGGCCGCGGCGAGGATGACCAGCGCGGCCAGCGGGATGTGCCACAGGCCGAGGGAGACCGGCGCGGGTGAGAACGGCACCCACAGCGCGCGGAACTGGTTCAGCTCCCACAGGAGCCAGGCCAGCAACAGGGCGGCGGCGAGTTGGAGGAGGAACTTGGGCCTCCCGCGCAGCCCCTGCCCGGTCACCTTTCTCAGGTCATCGCTCAGCCCGATCAGCGCGAACGCCCACCCCGCCGCCATCGCCCAAAGGGCGGCCGGGGAGGGGACATCCCCCCAGAAGAGAGGGGTGATGAGGAGGGCGACGGAGGCGGAGACCATGATCGCCACCCCGCCGCCGAGGGGCCGGCGGGCCTTGGGGAACAGCCGATGCAGGCGTTCTTTCCCGGCCTTGCGCTCTCTGGATTGCAGCCAGGAGAGGCTGCGCAGCGCGAGCCGAGAGAGGGCGAGGGCGATGACGAAAGCCGCCAGGGACTGGCCCATCCGGGTTCTGCCTCTTCTCGTTACTGACTATCGTTCGTTCATCTGGTCCGGCGGGGGCTCAACAATAGCGGAAAATGAGACGGTAGATGCCGACCCCGATCTCATCGCGGTCGTGCAGAAGTTCTTCTCCGATCACCGGTTCGCGGTTGAGCAGGGTGCCGTTGGTGGAGTTCAAGTCCCGCAGGAAGTACTGCGCCCCCTCTCGGCGGATCTGGGCATGGCGGCGGGACACGGTGCTGCTGGGGAGGGAGATAGCGGCATCCGGGTCGCGCCCGATGAAGGTGATGTCCTCGGTGAGTTCACAGGAGCGGGCGACGTGGTCCCCGGAGGGGTCCAGGAGCCAGATGGACGCCCTGCGCACCACGGCCGCTCAGCGCGGCCCCGCAGTGCTTGCAGAACCGGCCATCCGGGTCGTTCTCACGTTGACAACGGGGACATTTCGCCATCCCGGACCTCTCCTCGTCCCGTGTTTGCCCATGCCCTCGGGAGCGCGTTCCCCCAGCAGGAGCATTCTAGCGGGCTTCGCGGCTTCGCGCAACGGCGAAGCCCGGTCACGCGAACCGCACGATGGCGTTCTTGAGGGCGGAAATCACCCACGCGCGGTCCTCCAGCAGGCCGAGGCCGGGCATGTGGAGCAGGCGGTGGGGCGAGACGATGGTGATGGCCGGGGTTTCGCCCATCCGGGCCGGTTCCACGCTCTCGATGTTGGCGAGCGGGATGGTCTCCACCTTGCCCCGGGCGGAGTGGAATCGCAGTTCGCCGCCGGCGATCTCCACCCGGGTCTGCGCCAGCCGGGAGATGATTTCCCCCCGCAGGGAGATGGCGAGATAGGCGATGAGGGAGAGCACCACGATGGAGCAGACCCAGAGCAGGCGCATCACGGTGGAGTCCGGCCGCACCGTCAGCAGCCAGGTGGAGAGCATCACCGCAAGCACCGGCGCGGCGCCGCATCCGATCAGCGTCTTTCCCACTTCCCGGTCGGGGGGCGGGTAGCCGATCTGCCACCTGTCCTCGGATTCGGTGACGCGGAGGCTGGTGAGGGGAGGGGGCGAGGGAACGGGCGGCGGGGCCGCGGCGCGCTCGACCAGGCTGCGGCCGATGTCCTCCGGGGCGGTGCGGGTCTCCACCCCGTCGGAGCGGACGGTGATGGGCGCGCGCAGCCGCGCGCCCAGGGTGCGCAGCGCGCCGCGGGCGCTCAGTTCGGAATTCTCGCGCAGCAGGAGCACGCGCCGGCCGCCCTTGGTGACCGCGAACAGTGTCCACGGACGGAGGCCGCCGGCGGAGGCCTCCAGCAGGAGGTGGGAGATGTCCTCTACAGGAACCCGGCGCTCCCACCGAAGGGGGCCGAGGACGCTCTGGATCGCGATTTCCGAGCCATCGGGGGAGATGCTCACCGCGGTCCGAGGGCGGAGGACGCTCAGCCAGGCGAGGAGGCCGCCCAGGACCGCGGCATATCCGATGGCCTCGTTCATTTCCACGTATGTCCACCGCTTGGTGCCCGGCAGCGCGGTGGCGGCGAGCGCGATC
>JALGTT010000412.1 GCA_029821235.1 Candidatus Hebobacteria bacterium
CTGGAGGCCGCGGAGCGGCGCCTGTCGCAGGCGGACCTGCGTGGATGGCTGATGGCCGGCGCCTGTGTTCTCTGCCTTGCCCAGTTCACCTGGATCTGGTATCCCCCGCGGCATCACATCCCCACCCAGACCGACCGCCGGGCCTGGGACCGTTTCATGGAGATAGCGGCCGGATATCCGGGGGAGGTGTACATGCCGTTTCACGGGTACCTGCTCTCCCTGGTGGGCAAGCCGACCCATGCCCATCAGGCGGCGATCCGCGATGTGATGCTCCACGATTACGGAACCGTGGACGACGACCTGACCGCCGAGATCGCGCGCGCGATGAAGAGCCGCCGTTTCAGCGCGGTCGTCAGGGATGTGGGCATCCGCCCCTTCTGGCCGGACGATGCCGGCTGGCCGTTCGCGGGCCGCCGGACGCGGCCGGAAAGGGTGTACGTGCCCGTCACCGCCCGGGACCGAGGCGGTTGAGCGCCCGAGCGCGCGGCTACGCCTGCGGCGGGTCCAACTCCGGCGCCAGCGCGCTGAGAAAGTCGTCCACTCCCTGCGGGCCCAGGTTTCCCTCCCGGTGCTTGCGGACCGACACGGTATCGGCCTCCTGCTCCCGGTCGCCCACGATCAGCAGGTAGGGGATCTTCTGCATTTCCCCGTCCCGGATCTTGGCCCCGGTGGTGGCGCGGCGGTCGTCCACCTCCACCCGGACGCCGGATTCGCGCAACTTCCGCCCCACCTGATGGGCGTAATCGTGATGTCGGTCGGCGATGGGGATGATCATCGCCTGCACCGGCGCGAGCCACACCGGGAAGGCGCCGCCGGTGTGCTCGATGTATCCGCCGATGAACCGCTCGAGCGACCCGAACAGCGCCCGGTGGATCATCAGCGGGGTATGGCGCGCGCCGTCCGCCCCCACGTACTCCATGTCGAATCGGTTGGTGAGGTTGAAGTCGAACTGGATGGTCGGCCCCTGCCACAGCCGGCCCATCGAGTCCTCCAGCTTGATGTCGATCTTCGGGCCGTAGAAGACCGCCTCCCCGGGCGCGCGGTCGACGAGGGAGCGCTCGGCGATCTCCCACTCCTCGTCCGAGCCCATGTACTTGTCCGGGTCGGAGTCGTCCCGCACGCTCAGGTCCACCTGGAAGTCCCGGTAACCGAACGCCTGCATCAAGAAAAGGGCGAAGTCGAGGACGTTCTTCACCTCTTCGCCGATCTGGTCGGGAGTGCAGATGATGTGGGCGTCGTCCTGAGTGAACCCCCGCACCCGCAACAGGCCGTGCAACACTCCCGAGCGCTCGTATCGGTACACGGTGCCCAACTCGAAGTAGCGGATGGGCAGATCGCGGTAACTGCGCACCTGGCTCTTGTAGATGAGCACGTGGAAGGGGCAGTTCATGGGCTTGATGCGGTACTCTTCGTCATCAATCATCATCGGCCCATACATCCCGTCCCGATAGAAGGACAGGTGGCCGCTGGTCTCCCACAGGTGGGCGCGCGCGATATGGGGGCTGAACACCATCTGGTAACCGCGCTTGAGGTGCTCCCGGCGGCAGAACTCCTCGATCAGATAGCGCAGCATCCCCCCCTTGGCGTGCCAGAGCACCAGCCCGCCGCCGAGTTGCTCGGGAATGGAGAAGAGGTCCAGTTCCCGGCCCAGGCGGCGGTGGTCCCTCCGCGCGGCCTCCTCCCGCCGCCGGAGGAACTCGTCCAGTTGCTCCTGGCTGGGGAAGGCGGTGCCGTAGATGCGCTGCAGCATGGGGTTGCGCTCATCGCCTCGCCAGTAGGCCCCCGCCACGCTGAGGAGTTTCACCGCTTTCACCCGGCCGGTGGAGGGCAAGTGAGGCCCCCGGCAGAGGTCCACGAAATCGCCGTGCGAATAGGTGGTGACCACCTCGTCGGGCATGGCGGCCAGCAATTCCGTCTTGTACTTCTCGCCCTTCTCCCGGAAGAAGTTTATCGCCTCCAGGCGCGGCATCTCCCGCCTCACCAGGGGCAGATCGGCGGCGATGATCTCCTGCATCTTCGCCTCGATCTTCGCCAGGTCGTCCTCCGTGAACGGCTCCGGGACATCGAAATCGTAGTAGAACCCCTCCTGGATGGCGGGGCCGATCGCCACCTTGGCCTCCGGGAAGAGAGACTGCACCGCGTCGGCCATGATGTGAGAGGCGGTGTGACGGTAGACCTCCCGCCCCGCCTCGTCCTCGAAGGTTAGCACCTCCAGCCGGTCCGTCTCCGGCAGGGGGGC
>JALGTT010000050.1 GCA_029821235.1 Candidatus Hebobacteria bacterium
GCCCGGAGTGCGGCGCGCGCCTCCGCCAGGTTCTCTGCCACTCCCACCCGGTAGCCGGCGCCCTCCAGGATCTCGCCCAGGATCGCGCCGATCTCGGGGTCATCGTCCACCACCATCAAGAAAGTCTGCCCGTGGCCGGATCTTCCCCGAAGCCGCGCTTGGGCGCGGAGGGCCCGCTCGATCTGCTCCCGCTGCGCGGCGCCCATGTCCACCAATATCTCTCCCAGAGGCTCCCCGGAGGCCTCCTGACGCGTTAGCGCGATCTCCAACTGGTCGAATGTGATGAATCCGTATGCTAGCAGCAGTTGACCAAGGAGCGCGCAAGGCACTTGCTCCGGCATCTGACTCAATCTCCCATACGCGATAGAACCCCTCCCCAGCGTTTCCCACACAGGACTATGTTCCACGGTTTGCCTTCATCTGGTGGCAGCGAGAAGAGAACTTCTGGTTCGATAGGTGTCCTTCTTGCACAGCATAGCAGACGCCCCACGCGGGTATGTCCTCGAAATCCTCCCTTTGTGACGTTCAACCATCACCCGTGGGGCCATCGGCTCACGGTCCGCTGTCGTCGGCCACTGCCCGACCCGATCAAGAGGGGCCCTCAGGCGCGGCGTCGAAGTCAACTTGTCGGCGAGGCGGCGCCACCGCGAGGGGCCCTGCGACTTTCAACGAATGGGGGGCGCCGGCCGCAGTGCGCCATTCTGGCGCCTTCCTTGCGAGGGGAGGTGCGCCCTTGAGCAGTAGCGAGCGAGGACAGTCATATGCCTGATGCCGCGGTTGTTGTCGTGTTGTTGCTGGTGCTGGCGGCGGAATTCGTGAACGGCTTCACCGATGCCCCGAACGCCATCGCCACCGTGGTGTCCACCCGTGTGCTTCGCCCTCACTCTGCCTTGCTCATGGCCGCGACACTCAATGTCCTTGGCGCGTTATCCGGCACCGCGGTGGCGAAGACCATCGGCAAGGGCATCGTGCAGCCGGAGGCGATCTCCCTGCTAACGGTCGGCGCGGCAATGATAGGCATCGTGGTGTGGAGCACCCTCGCCTGGCGCTACGGGCTCCCCACCAGTGAGAGTCATGCGCTGGTGGCCGGACTCGCCGGCGCGGGGCTGGCCACCGCCGGCCCCGGGGTGCTGCTGTGGGAGGGCTGGCGAAAGGTTTTCATCGGCATCGGCTGCTCCACCTTTCTCGGATTCCTGGGGGGGATGACCATCCTCACCCTCATCCATTGGGCGCTCTTTCGCTGCCCCCGCCACCGGGCCAACAAAGCCTTCGGTAAGTTGCAGATCCTCTCCGCCGCGTTCATGGCCTTCGGCCATGGAAGCAATGACGCGCAGAAGTTCATGGGGGTGTTCGTGCTCACGATGGTGCTGAGCGGAATGGCCGAGGGATTCCACATCCCCATCTGGGTGATTCTGCTCTGCGCCACCACCATGGGCATCGGCACTGCCTTCGGAGGATGGCGCATCATCCGCACCATGGGGATGAAGATCACCCGCTTGGAGCCTGTCCACGGGTTCGCGGCCGAGACCGCCTCGGGCCTGGTCATCATGATGGCCTCCACGCTGGGCATCCCCCTGAGCACCACCCACACCATCAACACGGCGATCATGGGCGTGGGCGCCTCGCGGCGGCTGTCCGCAGTGCGCTGGGGGGTGGGCGCGGAGATCGTGACCGCCTGGATTCTCACCTTCCCGATTTGCGGCGCCATCGCCTGGACCGTCGCCACCATCGGGAAGCTGGTCACCGGCGCGCACTGAGAGCGGGCAGCCCGTCTGCGGCTCCGGCAGGCGGACTCAGGTGTGCTTGACGACGATCCCCTCCACGATAGAGGCTACATCCTCGCACTTGTCAATCGCGTTCTCTACATGATCGTAGAGTTCTTTCCACTTCAGCGCGTAAATGGCGTCGCTGGTCTTGAAGAGCTTGGCGAGCGCCTTGCGGCTGTCCTCGTCCCCCACGTTCTCCAGCCGATGGATCTCGATGCAGTAGTCCAGGACCCGCCGAGCGTTCTTCATGTTCTGGAGGCCGGCCACCGCCTTCTGCAGCGTCACCGTCGCCTCGTGCAACACCTCGACTAAGGCCACCATCTCAGCCGAGGGAGTGCCTGCGTCGTAGAGGAACATGCGGTCGGCAGTAGCCTCGATGTTGTCCAGGACGTCGTCCATCCGTCCGGCCAGGTTGTGGATATCCTCGTGGTCGAAGGGTGTCACGAAGGTGCGATTCAGCCGATCGGCGATCTCGTGGGTGGTGATGTCCCCCTCGTGTTCCACCTCCTCTATCTGGTGCCTCAGTTCCGCGGCACGGTCCGGGTTGTTCACCAACTCCAGAAGGAGCTCGGCCCCCTTGACCACGTTTGCGGCCGCCGCGTCGAACAGCTCGAAGAATCGTTCCTCCTGAGGCAGTATCCTGATCTTCATTGCTCTTCCGCTCCGCGCTTGGGCTTGTTTCTGATTGATTCTCCCTCCCGGTTCGCCCACCTTCCCGGTGGCCGCCTTCGACCACCTGCAACTGCGTCCCTCCGCACGGGCAGGACGCTTCGGGCCGGCGCCGAAGTGAGCGCAGAGGTGATGACGATGACCCCAAAGGAGCGTGTGGCGCGCGCTGTCTCCCACCAGGAGACGGACTACGTGCCATACAGCCTTGGCTTCGGCCCCGAACTTCGCCGGCGATTGGTCGCCTTCACGGGCGATGACGGTTTCGACCGCGATCTCGTGCGCCACTTCGCGTACGTCGGCATCGGCTACCCCGAGACCGGGGAGCGGGTGGACGACAGCCACTACACCGATGCCTTCGGGGTCATCTGGGAGGAAGCGGTCCCCGGGGAGTTGGGCGTGGTGCGGGAGCCCATTCTGAAGGAACCCTCGCTCCGCGGATACCAGTTTCCGCGCGCCGACTTGCCGGGCCTCTTCGACGGCTTTGCCGAGCGGATCGCCGCCCATGGAGACAGTTACGTGTCCTGGGGGATCGGCTTCAGCCTCTACGAGCGCGCCTGGTCGCTTCGGGGGATCGAGGGGTTCCTGATGGATATGGTGGAGCGCCCGGCCTTCGCCCACGAATTGCTGGACCGCATCTGTGAGTTCAACCTGGCGCTCATCGACCGCGCCTGTCAGTTCCCGATCGACAATGTGCGCTTCGGGGACGACTGGGGTGCCCAGCACGGCCTGATCATGGGGCCGAAACTGTGGCGCGAGTTCATCGGCCCCCGCTTCGCCCGCATGGTGGAGCGCGTGCACTCCCACGGCAAGACCTGCTTTCTACACACGGACGGGGACATTCAGGCGGTCATCCCGGATCTGATCGAGATGGGCCTCGACATCCTCAATCCGGTGCAGCCGGATGTGATGGACATCTACCAGGTGAAGAAGGAGTACGGGAGGGACATCGCCTTCCACGGCGGGGTGAGCGTGCAGCATCTCCTTCCGGACTCCACGGCCGACCAGGTGCGCGCCGAGGTGCGCCGCCTGATCCGGGAGGTGGGCGCAGGCGGCGGATTCATCATCTCCCCCACCCACAGCCTGGGCAACGACATCCCCCTGGAGAACCTGCTGGTGCTGGTGGAGGAGTTCACCCACCAGTCGTAGCCTCGGCCCCCGCGGCCGCGGGGAAGGAATGGCTTATCCGGCGGCAGTGTCCCTCTGTTGCCGGTACCAGGCGAGCGTTCCCGCCAGGCCCTCCTTGAGGGTTACCTGCGGCCGGTACCCGAGCAGGGCGCGGGCGCGGCGAATGTCCGCCACCGAGTGGCGGATATCGCCGGGCCGGGGCGCGGCATGGACGACCTCCACCTCCCCGCCCGACAGCCCCACCACCGCTCTCGCCAGTTCGTTCACGCTCACCCGCTCACCACACCCGATGTTCACCACCCGGCCCACGGCGTCCGGCGATGTGCAGGCCGCCAGGTTCGCTTGCACCACATTCTCGACCGCGACGAAATCGCGCGTCTGCTCGCCATCCCCGTAGATGGTGAGGGCGTCCCCGCGAAGCGCGCGCACCGCGAATTGCGCGATCACGCCGGAATAGGGCGAACTGGGGTCCTGGCGGGGGCCGAAGATGTTGAAATAGCGCAACACCACCGTCTCCAGGCCGTGGAGGGCGTGGAACATGAGGCAGTAGAGTTCCCCGGTGTGTTTCGCTACCGCGTAGGGGGAAAGAGGCCGCGGAACCAAGTCCTCGTGCTGCGGGATCTCCTCCGCATCCCCGTAGGCGGAGGCGGAACCCGCGTAGACCACCCTCCGGCATCCCTCCTCCCGCGCCGCCGTCAACAGGTTGAGGGTGCCGGTGGCATTGGTCTCGTGCGTCTCCCGGGGTCGCTCGATGGACTCGGCGACAGAGACGCGGGCGGCGTGGTGGAGGATGTAGTCCATCCCCTCACACGCCCTCCGACAGTCCTCGGGGTTGGTCACGTCGCCGCGCACGAACTCGATGCGCTCCGCGATCCCCGCCAGGTTGTCGAGGCTGCCGCTCAGGAGGTTGTCGAGCACCCGCACTCGGAGCCCGTATTCCACCAGGGCATGCACCAGGTGGGACCCGATGAACCCGGCCCCGCCCGTCACCAGGTAGTTCCCAGGAGGTGGGGTCGCAGGACCACTCATCGTCAGGACTTCTCTCCCTTCAGTCTGGTCCTGAGCCACCCGCGCAACGCGGCCCCGTACTCGGGATCGGAAAGGCTGACCTCCAGGAAGGCCTGGTAGTAGGTGAGGAAGTTCCCGATGTCCAGCCGGTGCTCTCCCTTGCGCAAGCGCACGCAGATGATCTCCCCGCCCTCCTTCAGGAGAATGCGCAGGGCGTCGGTGAGCCACAACTCTCCCCCGACCCCCGGCTTGGTCTTCCTGATGGCGTCGAAGATGGCCGGATCGAGCACATACCGGCCCGCGGCGGCGAGGTTGCTGGGCGCCCGCGCGGGGGAGGGTTTTTCCACGATGTCGCGGATGAAGAAGACCTGAGGGAGGCGGTCCGCTCCCCGCGCGCCGGCCCCGTCCTTTGGGGCGACGATGCCGTACTTGCCCACCGCCTCCCTGGGGACGGCCTCCACTGCGATGGTGGCGGCGGGGCGGTGCTTGGCGTGGACGGCCACCATCCTCCTCAGCAGGGGCTGCGGGGACTTAGACACCACGATGGAGTCCCCCAGCGCGACTACAAACGGCTGGTTGGCGACAAACGGCTCGGCCACACTGATGGCGTCGGCCAGCCCGCGCGGCACGCTCTGCCGCGCGTGGAAGAAGTGCAGGTCCATCCAGGGCTGGTGCTCGTCCCGGGCCTCTCCCACCCCCCGGTCCAAGTGGTCCTCGATCGCCCGCTTGCCCTGCCCGGAGATCAATAGCACCTCCTGCAGACCCGCCGCGGCCAGTTCCTCCACCACGTGCTGGATGGTGGGCTTGCGCCCCACCGGCAGCATCTCCTTGGGCTGCGAGCGGGTGGCGGGGAGCAGCCGGGTGCCCTTGCCCGCGGCGGGGACCACGGCCTTGGTGATAGCGGACGGCTCCTGGGCGGTGTCGTCAGATGGTTGATGTCTCATATCAGTGGCACTCCTGGGGCAGGCGCGCGCCGGCTGACTGCATGGCGCGGGATCGGCTCATACTGCCTTGATGGTGACATAGTGATAGCCCTGTCTGGCATAGGCCTCCGCCAATTCGCGGTCCCGCCTGCGTTCCCCCACCAGGATGAGAGCCGCTCCGCCCGATCCCGGCAGTTTGGCGGGGAAGCCCAGTTCTCTCGCGATTCCCACCAGTCTCACATTGTGCGCGCCGGCCCCGCCCTCCCCGTAGAGCCGGCAGCGAAGGTCGAAATTGCGGTCGATCAAGCGCCCCAGCCGCTCCGTATCCCCGCGCCGCAGGGCCTCCCGGCCCTCCACCGCGCACCGGGCGATCTGCGCCATCACCCGCCTTACCTCCCGGTCCCCCTCCTCCCACCGCCGCCGTACCGGCGCGTGAACCCGCCCCGACTCCAGAGAGGCGAGTTGCTCCTCCAACGGATAGGCCAGCCCGAAGCGCGGCAGCCAACGCGAGTCCAGCCGGCGGTAGCGGGGCCGCGCGCCGGAGAAGTCCATGTAAGTGAGACCGCCGTAACTCTGCACCACCCGGTCCTGGAGCCCGGCGGCGATCCCCAACTCCTGGGTCTCCACGCTGAGCGCCAGTTCGGCCAGTTGGGCGTCGGACACCGCGCGCGGGGGTATGCGATGAAACCGCAGCAGTGCGCGCAGGCCCGCGATCACCATCGCGCTGGAACCGCCCAGCCCGAACTGACGCGGGATGTTGGACTCATACTCGACCGTGAAATTGGCCCGTCGCAGGGGCAGATTGCGCTCCCGGCAATAGTCGGCGAAGCGCCGGCAGGTGGCGAACAGCACCCGTTGCATCCCGTAGTAGCCATGGCGGGCCACCGAGGTGACGAAATCCGAGAGGTCCGCAAACTCGCAACGGTCGTGGTCCGGGTGGAGGCGAAAGGTGAGGCGGGGGCTCTCCCACATCCGCACCTGCGCGTAGTAGTCCTTGATCAGGAAGGAGATCACCTTGCCCCGGTACATGTCCGACGGGTTTCCGAGCAGTCCGGCGCGGGCATGCACCTTCGTGTGAATGATCATCTGCAACTCCTGGAGGGCAGTCATCAAGAGGGTCTGCTGGTCAGCCACTCGCTTCCCATGCGGATTGGATACCGCCCAGAGCCTTGTCCGCTGCGCAGACCCTCATCTCCGTCTATCATCCGCCCCTCCGCCCCTTCGCTCCGGTCCCCGGCGGCGGGCGCATCTCCCCTCCCCCGCAACTCGTGGTTCGCCGTCGCCTGTGTCGCTCCCTTTCCCCCCACGCGCTAGGAGCCAGGCGTGCGGTTGGAGATGACCACCGGCACCTCCAGCGACAGGCCGGTTGGGCCGGCGCGATCCAAACCCTCCACCTTCAGCAGGTGCCGTCCGTTGCCATAGCGAGTAGTAGAAAACTCCAGCGAGAAGGGCGGCCCGAAGGCCCTCCGCAGTGGCTCTCCGTCCAGATAGAACTGGGCCCCGGTGATGTTGCCAGCGCCCGTGGCCAGCAGTTTCACCCGGCCCGATATCACCTGGTCGGCACGCGGGTGGAGGAGTGAGAGATAGTTGAAAACATCCAGCAGATGGTGGGCGGGAGGCCGGAAGGTGCGGTCCGCACTGAACACCACGGCTGCGTACCTGGCCGCGCCCGCGGTGGGAGCAGGGCCGGGCTCGGAGACCACCTTCACCCGATAGTGTCCCACCTCCAGCCGGATCCGGCCCACGAACTGCCATCCGTCCGGGGCATTCGGATCAATGCCCCCGATTCGCTTTCCCTTGACGTATATGCCCAGGCCGCGGCCCCGGCCCCCGGCCAGCACCCACACCGCGTAGTTGCCGCCGGTCAGGTTGACCGGGCCCTCGTCCGTCAAGCCATCGGCGTCGGCCGAGCGCGCGATCAACTTCCCGCCCCCGAATGCGATGGTATCGGGTTTCCAGTCGCCGGTGAACTCCCGGGTGGCCACCAGGGCGGCCGTTTCCCGCGCCCAACTCCCCACCACGATCAGAGAGGGAGGCGTGGTCGCTTGACTCCCCTCGGAGTCGCGCGCGGTGATCCACCACTCGACTCGATCCCGGTTCGAGAAACGAGGCAGGCGGGCCCGGTACGTCTGGGGCCACTCCAAGGCCTCCATGGGGACGGTCAGCGTGCCGCCTCCGTTCACCCGCCAACTGACGGTCACCTCCTCTATCCCCCTGGGGCCGAAGGCCCGGGCGGA
>JALGTT010000051.1 GCA_029821235.1 Candidatus Hebobacteria bacterium
AGCGCGGCGGTGCCCGACGACGAGCACTCCTACGCCAACTTCGGCCGCTTCGCCATGGGTATCTGGTGGCAGCCCTCCACCTTGTGCGTGAAGGACATGTGCGAGTTCATGGGACTGTCCGAGGTGGAGGTGAAGATGTACTGGCCGGACCGGTGCTTGGCGCGGGCGACGAAGGTCAGCGATGAGCCGATTCGCTTCCGCCGCGGGCTCAACTATCCCTTCGACGACCTTCGGGACGCCGAGCCCCGAAGCATGGACCTGGGGCGTATGGCCCCGAAGTGACCTCAGCGGAGGACGGGAGGCAGTGATGGCCGACAAACGGATGAAGCTGGCGACCACCCAGATGGGGTGGCGGGAAACGCCCAAGGAGGCTCATCCCTACAGCGATGTCTTCTCCCTGGACGCGGCGCGGGCACACTCGCGGAGCCGCGTGGAGGCGCACGCCGCGCTGGTGGCCAAGGCCGGCGAGATGGGTGCTGACATCGCGGTCACCGGGGAGGACATCGCCTCCACCAGTTACGCATTGACCTATCTCGACGACCCCACCATCTTCCAGACCCTGACCCGCGAACTGCATCCCTACATCATCGAGACCCTGGGCGCCGTCGCCGCCCGCCGCGGGATGCACATCGTCGCCTGCTTCTACGAACCGGAGGGCGATGTCATCTACAACTCGGCCGTGCTCTTCGGCCGGGACGGCAAGGTGATCGGGCGCTACCACAAGGTAAACCTGCCCATCTACGAGACCTGGCAGGTGAAGAACGGGGACGCCTTCCCGGTCTTCGAGACCGACCTCGGGGTGGTGGGAATGCTGGTGTGCTATGACGAGATGTGGCCCGAGGCCTCCGCCTCCCTGGCGATGAACGGCGCGCAGATCATCTGCCACCCCTCGGCCGCCACCATCCCGGACTGGAAGATGAAGACCAGGGCGATGGACCATCAGGTGTTCTACATCAGCTCCACCGGCGTGAACTCCATGATCGCCGCGCCCAATGCCAAGATACTGGCCGACTGCGGCGACCAGGATGAAGCGGTGGCCGTCGCCGAGGCCGACCTCGCCACCGCCACCCTCTCGCCGGAGAACTTCTGGGAGTACATCTACAGCGGGATCCGCGACCACCGCGAGCGCCACCTCAAGTTGCGGCAGGCGGAGGCCTACAGAGTCCTCTGCGACCCGAACCCGCCGGCGCTCGCGCAGTTCCCGCCTGGCATCGCCAACACCCCGGAGGCGATCCGCGAGGCCTACGAGAAGCAGAAGGCCGACTACCTGCGGGGCCTGCGGGGCGAGAAGCAGCTCTACGAGTGGCGCTGGTCTGAAGAGGACTGAAGGCGCGAAGGCGAGGCAGCGCGTGAGCATCGTCATCCTGGACGAAGAGACGACCACCAAGATCGCCGCCGGCGAGGTGATCGAACGTCCCGCCTCGGTGGTGAAGGAACTGGTCGAGAACGCGCTCGACGCGGGCGCGCGGCGGATAGAGGTGGAGGTGAGGGAGGCCGGGCGCGAGTTGATCCGGGTGACCGACGACGGCTGCGGCATGACCCGGGAGGACGCCCTGCTCGCGCTCCAGCGGTATGCGACCAGCAAGATTCGCTCCGCGGAAGACCTCGACTCCGTGACCACCTTCGGCTTTCGCGGCGAGGCGCTCCCCAGCATCGCTGCGGTGTCTCACCTGACCATGGTGACCCGGCGCGCGGAGGCGGAGGCCGCCGTCCAGGTGACCGTGGCGGGAGGCGAGGTGACCGAGGTGGAGGAAGCGGGCGCGCCGGCGGGGACTCAGATCAGCGTCCACCGCCTCTTCTACAACACCCCCGCCCGCCTCAAGTTCCTCAAGAGCGACAACGTGGAGATGGGCCACATCGTGGAGGCCGTCACCCGGTTCGTGTTCAGCCATCCGGACGTGTCCTTCGCGTTGCTGCGGGATGGGAAGGAGATCCTGCGCCACGGCGGCGGTGACCTCAGGGCCGCGGTGCTCTCCGTGTGGGGACGCGAACTGGCCGAGGCGATGGTTCCGGTTTCGCTGGAGATACCCACCATGTCTGTGCGCGGGCTGGTCTCCTCGCCCCAGATCCACCGCGCCAGCCGCAACCGCCAGTTCATGTTCGTGAACCGCCGCTGGGTGCGCTCCCGCACCCTCATCCACGCGCTCGACGAGGCCTACCGCGGCGCCCTCCCCGAGAGGCGACACCCTGCGGCCGTCCTCCTGGTCGAAATCGAGCCCGGAATGGTGGATGTCAACGTCCATCCGACGAAGGCCGAAGTAAGGCTCCGCCGGGAGTGGGAGGTCCACCACCTGGTGTCTCGCGCGGTGAGAGAGGCGCTCGGCGGACAGTTGTCGGCCGAGCAGGGGGAACTCGCGCGGATGAGCGCCCCCCCCACCCCAGGCGGCGCGCCCCGGCCGCCGCACGGCGGCGGGCCGGCCCCCTCCGCTCAGCCCCTCCCCGGCGGCTGGGCGGGGACGCTGGCCGCGCCGGGGGTGATGTCCCCGGCCTTCCGCGCGGAGCGCGGGGGCGGCGAGGCCCTGGAACTCCGTCCGCTCGCGCAGCTGCGGCAGACCTACATCCTCGCCGAAAGCGCCCAGGGCCTGTTGCTGGTGGACCAGCACCGGGCACAGGAGCGCATCTACTACGAGCGGTTCACCCAGGCCCGGCTCACGCAGAAGCCGAAACGCCAGTCCCTCCTCTCCCCCACCTCCGTGCAACTCGGTCCCCGGGAGGCGGCGGTGCTGGGCAAACAGATGGACGACCTGCTCGCGCTGGGTTTCGAGCTGGAGCCGTTCGGCACCGACGCCTACCTGGTGCGCGCGGTCCCGGCCGAGCTGGCCGCCTCCGACCCGGCGACCCTGGTCAAGGACCTCGCCGAGGAACTGACCGCGGAGGGCAGCGACAGCTCCGTCGAGCGCAAGCGGGAGCGGCTGCTCATCACGCTCTCCTGCCGGTCCGCGGTGAAGGCCGGGGAGTCCCTCACCTATGAGGAGATGGCGGAGCTGCTGCGCGATCTCGGCGCCACCGCGCGGCCCTACACCTGCCCCCACGGATGGCCCATCGTGATGACCATCTCCAACTTCGAGATCGACCGCAAGTTCAACCGCTGAAGCATGTCCACCCCCAGCCGAGACAACGGCAGCGATGCCCAGGACCGCCGGCTCCTCGCCATCGTCGGCCCCACGGCCACGGGGAAGACCGAGGTGGGCATCCTGCTGGCCGAGCGCCTCGGAGGCGAGATCGTGTCGGCCGACTCCATGCAGGTGTACCAGGGCATGGACATCGGCACCGCGAAGCCCACCCCGGAACAGCGCCGCCGCGTCCCCCATCACCTGATCGACATCATCCCCCCCGACCGGCCGTTCTCCGTGGCCGCCTACCAGGAACTCGCGGAGCGGGCGATCCAGGAGATCTGGGAGAGAGGGAACCAGCCGATTCTCGTCGGCGGCAGCGGCCTCTACGTGAGGGCGGTGCTGGGGGGGCTGGACATCCCAGTCGCTCCGCCGGACCCGGAACTCAGGAGAAGACTGGACGCCGAGGCGCGGCGCCGCGGGTGCGAGCACCTGCACGCGCGGCTCGCCTCCGTGGATCCCACCGCCGCCGCGCGCATCCACCCCCACAACGTGCGACGAGTAATCCGCGCGCTGGAGGTGTGGGAACAGACAGGCCGGCCCATTTCCGAGTGGTGGAGCCTTGACGACGCCAGAAAGGGCAAGTACAATACCCGACAGTTCGGGTTGACCGCGCCGCGGGCCGACCTCTACTGGCGGATAGACGCCCGCGTGGACGCCATGCTCGCCGACGGGCTGGTCGAGGAAGTGCAGAGATTGCTCGACCAGGGATATGGCGAAGATCTGGTCTCCATGCAGGGCCTGGGCTATGCTCAGATCGCCGCCCACCTGCGGGGCCGCCTGTCCCTCGAGGAGGCGGTGGAGAGGACGAAGCGGGACACCCGGCGGTTCGCGAAGCGGCAGTTGACCTGGTTCCGCGCGGACGACCGGATCGAGTGGATAGACATCACGCACTACCGCGACTCCGCCGACGTGGCGGCGGAGATCGAGAGACGATGGGAAGAGACATGACCTTTGGGGGCAAGTTCAAGCGCATGAAGCCTGGTGGGCCGCTCCGGCCCGCCTCGCCGCGCGCACGGTGTGGAGGGATGCTCTGATTCACAACCCGAGCAGCGGATAGACGAGGACAGAGGCGCCGGAGCCGAGCGAAGCCGCTCCGACGCCTTTTTTCGTTCCTCTGGACACCGTTAGGAGCAGAACGATGGTGCGCTTCACGAAGATGCACGGACTGGGAAACGACTATCTGGTGGTGGAAGCCATGACGCGCCAGCCGGAGGAGGCCAAGTTGCCGGCCCTCGCCAAGGCGCTCTCCGACCGCCACTTCGGCATCGGCGCGGACGGCCTCATCCTGGTGCTCCCCTCCCGGGTGGCCGATTTTCGCATGCGCATCTTCAACTCCGACGGCAGCGAGGCCGAGATGTGCGGCAACGGCATCCGCCTCTTCTCCAAGTACGTCTACGAACACGGCCTCACCCAGGAGAAGAAGCTGGAGATAGAGACTCTCGCCGGCATCATCCGCCCCTCGCTGCGAGTGAAGGGCGGCCGCGTCCTGCGCGTGAAGGTGGACATGGGCGAGCCGCGCCTCCGCCGCTCCGAGATCCCCATGAAGGGCCCGGACGCGCCCCAGGTGGTGGGCGAGAAGCTGCGGGTGAGCGGACGACGGATCGAGATCACCGCGGTCTCCATGGGCAACCCCCACTGCGTCATCTTCGTCCCCGACGTGGAGCGCGCCCAGGTGGAGAAACTCGGCCCGGCCGTGGAGAATCACGCATCGTTCCCGCGCCGGACCAATGTGGAGTTCGTGCAGGTCCTCGGGGACAATCATCTCAAGATGCGGGTATGGGAGCGGGGCGCGGGAGAGACGCTCGCCTGCGGCACCGGCGCGGCCGCCACGCTGGTGGCCGCCGCGCTCAACCGCCTCGCCTCCCGCAAGGCGACGGTCACTCTGCTGGGAGGCGACTTACAGGTGAGTTGGCGGCAGGAGGACAATCACGTCTTCATCGAGGGACCGGCCGCCGAGGTGTGCCAGGGCGAAACCCGCCTGGACGAGGAACTGTAGTGAGCCGCGGGCGGGCGATGACAGCGATTCCGGGACCGGAGAAAATGGACATCAACTCCGGGCCCTCTGGCAAAGGACACACGTGAACAGGGAGGAGCGGACATGCAGGTCGCAGAGCGGTTGTTGAAAACCCCACCATACCCCTTCGCGGAGTTGGCGAGGTTGAAGGCGGAGGCCAAGGCAGAGGGCGTGGACCTGATAGATTTCGGCATCGGGGACCCGGACCAGCCCACCCCGGACCACATCGTGGCCGCCATGGCGGAGGCGGCGCGCGATCCGGCCACCCACCAGTACGACGAGACCGGCAAGGGGCTGCCCGAGTTCAGAGAGGCGGTCGTCTCCTGGTATCGGGACCGCTTCGGCGTGGACTTGGACCCGGACAAAGAGGTGCTGCGGCTCATCGGCGCCAAGGAGGGCCTGGCCCATCTCGCCTGGGCGGTGCTGAACGACGGAGACATCGCTCTCGTCCCCGACCCCGGCTATCCCGTCTACAAGGTGGCCGCCATGTTCGCAGGGGCCGAGCCCCACTTCTACCCGTTGCGCGCCGATTCCGGCTACCTCCCCGCCCTGGCCGCCCTCCCGCCCGCGGTGGTGGAGCGCGCCCGTCTGCTCTATCTCTGCTACCCCCACATGCCCACCGGCGCGGTGGCAGACCTGGACTTCTACCGGCATCTGGTGGAGTTCGCCCGCGACAAGAACCTGCTCGTGTGTCTCGACATGGCCTACTCGGAGTTGTATTACGATGAGGTGAAACCGCCCAGCCTGCTCCAGGTGGACGGGGCAAAGGAAGTGGCGATAGAGATTCACTCGCTCTCCAAGACCTACAACATGACCGGGTGGAGAATCGGATTCGCGGTGGGCAGCGCCGAGGCATTGGACGCGCTGGAGAAACTCAAGTCCAACGTGGACTCGGGCGCCTTCCTGGCGATTCAGAGGGCCGCGGCCGCCGCCCTTTCCGGCCCGCAGGACTGTGTCGCGCGGATGCGGGACATCTACCGCCGGCGGCGGGACCTGCTGGTGGACGGCCTCGCCGGGCTGGGGTGGGACATCCCCAAGCCCAAGGCGACCTGTTATGTGTGGGCGCCGCTGCCCGACGGCTTCACCGCGGCGGGCATGGCGGAGACGCTGCTGAAGGAGGCGGGCGTGCTCTGCACCCCCGGCAGCGCCTACGGAGAGTGCGGGGAGGGATATGTCAGATTCTCCCTCACCGTGCAGGGCGGCCGCGCGGAGGAACGCATCGCGGAAGCGGTGAAACGCATCGGGGAGAAGGTGAAGTTCAAGTGAGCCCTGAGGCGCAGTCGGTCGCCAGAGAGCGCGCGCTGCTGCTGGCGATCGAAAAGCCCGCCGAAGACTGGGAGACTTCGCTCCGCGAACTGGAGCGGCTCGCCGATACCGCCGGCGTGGAGGTGGTCGGCGTCGTCACCCAGAAGCGCGCCGGTCCCCATCCGGTCCACTTCGTGGGCAAGGGCAAGGCCCAGGAGATCCGCCAGATCGCCGGAGACGCGCACGCCGACGTGCTGCTGGTGGACGCCGACCTCACCCCCGGCCAGCAGAGGCACCTCGAACAGGCGGCCAACATCGGCGTGGTGGATCGCACCGCGCTCATCCTCGACATCTTCGCCCAGCGCGCCCGCAGCCGGGAGGGAAAGGTCCAGGTGGAACTCGCTCAACTCACCTACCTGCTCCCTCGCCTCACCGGCCGCGGCACCGAACTCTCCCGGCTCGGCGGCGGCATCGGCACCCGCGGCCCCGGCGAAACCAAACTCGAGGTGGACCGCCGACACATCAGGCAGAGGATCGGGCTGCTCAAGCGGCAGGTGCAGCGCATCGGCCGCCGCCGGAGCATAGAGCGCCGCCACCGCCAGGGGACCGGCATCCCCGTCGCCGCGCTGGTGGGCTACACCAACGCGGGAAAATCCACTCTCCTGAACGCGCTGGCCGACGCGGAGGTGTTCGTCGAGAACCGCCTGTTCGCCACCCTCGATCCCACCATCAGAAGGGTCGCCCTCAAAGGGGGGAGAGAGGTGCTGCTGGCCGACACCGTCGGCTTCATCCGCAACCTCCCCCATCAACTGGTGGCCGCCTTTCGCGCCACCCTGGAGGAGGTGGTCGAGGCCGATCTGCTGGTCCACGTGGTGGATGCCAGCCACCCGGAGATGCAGGCCCAGATGGAGGCCGCCAGCCGGGTGCTGGCCGACCTCGAGTGTGCAGACAAGCCGACCATCACGGCCTTCAACAAGTGGGACCAGGTGCGCGACCCGTCCCACATCTGGGACCTGATGATGCGCGAACAGCAGGCGGTCGCGGTTTCCGCTCTCACCGGCATGGGGCTGCCCGCTCTGCTCGCCACCATCGGCGACCTGCTGGAGCAGTCGCTGAAAGATATCTCGGTGTTCGTGCCCTGGAATGCCCAGGACCTGCTCGCGGAG